>DAOVJK010000302.1 GCA_030673265.1 Pseudomonadota bacterium
CTTATCTGCGACGCCATCAATTCTCATTCCTGCGAATAAATGTAGGCGTATCCAGTTTGTCCTCATCAAAGCCAACATCAAGAAAAGGGTTTTTGCGTTGCCGTTTTCCGCTGTTCACGCTAGCTCCCGGAGCAATGGCATTCCCTTTGTGGCCAAAAGGCAGGGTCTGGACCACTGTTTCTCTCTTGCTGATTGAGGGCGTAACCTTGTCGGGCAGATCCTCTTCAGTATTTATCCCGGTGGCAATAATCGTCACCCTTAACGATTCACCAAGGGTCTCGTCAAAGGTAACCCCGAGAATAATATTAGCATCTTCATGGGCCTCTTCCTGAATGATGCTGGTAACCTCGGTAACCTCAGCCATACTCAGCAGATCTTCACGAGAAGAGATATTGATCAACACTCCCTTGGCACCGTCAATGCTGATATCCTGCAAAAGAGGACTGGCAATGGCCACGTTAATTGCCTCGGCCCCACGGTTATCGCCAACGCCAAGACCAGCCCCCATCAGGGCGGGGCCCATCTCATTCATGATCGCCTTAACATCGGCAAAGTCAGGATTGATGTAGCCGGGCAGATTTATAGTATCGGTAATACCTTTTACGGCCTGAACCAGGACATCATCGGCCATCTTCATGCCATCGATAAAGCGCCCGCCTTTACCGGCAAGGGCAAGGAGACGATCATTGGGAATGGTGATGATGGTATCGACATGTTTCTTCAACATCTCCCAGCCCTTATCGGCATTTTTCATGCGGGTCCGCCCTTCAAAAGTGAAGGGTTTGGTAACCACCGCCACGGTCAAAGCGCCAAGTTCCTTGCTGACCCTGGCCACCACCGGAGCTGCCCCGGTACCGGTTCCACCACCAAGGCCAGCAGTCACAAAGACCATATCGCACTCACCGATCAGCTTCCGAATCTCTTCGACGCTCTCTTCCGCCGCTTCACGACCACGCTCTGGATTTGCCCCGGCCCCAAGTCCTTTGGCCAGCTCCGGCCCCAGCTGCAACCGGATATCAGCTTTGGAATTTTCCAGGGCCTGAACATCCGTATTCATAGCAATAAACTCAACACCAAGGATACTATTAGACTCCATGGTATTAATGGCATTCCCGCCACCACCGCCAACGCCTATGACTTTGATTTCAGCCCGGGAATCAATATTGGCAAATTCAAATGACATCCAGTCCTCTTATAATGCAGAAAGTAAGGTTATTTCCTTTGTTCATTTATACTGCAAACCAACTTCTGTTTCTATAGATTTTTTCTTCTATTTCGAGCTGTTCGCCAATTACGAGAAGGCCTTTGAGCAGTCGCTCCTAATGGCCGAATTCAAGAACAGCCATTTAAAACTAACCACCACACCATCGTCAGAAAGCACTGGCAAACCAATCGCGCATCCGCCCTGCCACTCGACCTAACAACCCTTTTTGATCTTCGGTAAATCGCCGGGTAGATTCATTTTTCATGCCGAAAAAGATCAAGCCGAGGCCGGTGGCAAACTGCGGAGTACTTACCATGTCAGTCATTCCCCCAACTACCTGAGGATAGCCAACTCGAACTGGCACATCAAAAATCTGCTCTGCCAGGTCAACCATATTGGCCAACAAGGAGGTCCCACCAGTCAGGACCAGACCAGCATTAATCACACAACCATAGGTCGAATCATCCAGCTGCTGCTTGACCAACGAGAGCATCTCTTCAACCCGGGGCTCAATAATCTCGCCCATCACCCTCCGGGACAGACGTCGCGGCGGACGTCCGCCAACACTGGGGACATCTATAGCCTGGTCCACATCGATCATCGAGGCCAGAGCTGAGCCATATTTTTCCTTCAGCAATTCCGCCTCCTTCTGGGGAGTACGCAGACCGATTGACAGATCGCTGGTAAGGTTATGACCACCCAGACCCAACACGAAGGTATGCCTGATATTGCCCTCCGAAAAAATCGCCAGGTCAGAAGTGCCACCACCAATATCAAGAAGACCGATACCGAGTTCCATTTCTTCTTTGGTTAAAACCGCTTCAGCCGAGGCTATTGACTCAAGAACCACATCACAGACTTCAAGCCCGGCCCGGTTACAACATTTGATGATATTCTGGACTGCGGCAACCTGGCCGGTGACGATATGGACATTGGCCTCCAACCTGACGCCGGTCATCCCAAAGGGATACTGGATACCATCCTGGTCATCAACCATAAACTCCTGGGGAATAACATGGAGAATCTCCTGATCCGTTGGGATATGCACGGCACTGGCTGCATCAATAACCTGATCGATGTCATCCTGATTTATATCCTGATGCCGGATCGGTACCAGACCTCGACTATTGAAGCCCTTGATGTGACTGCCGGCAATACCGACAAAAACCGAGGATATTTCACAACCGGCCATCTTTTCCGCATCTTTGACCGCCCCTGAGATGGACTCAACCGTACTCTCGATATTAACCACCACCCCTCGGCGCATGCCATCCGATGGGTGGATGCCAACCCCGATCACATCCACTTGCCCGGCCCTGACTTCACCAACCACCGCACAAATCTTAGTGGTGCCGATATCAAGACCGACAATCAATTCTCCTCGTTCATCCTGTCCCATTTCTGACTCCGAAGCTGCAGTGAGGAAAATTCTCAGCGCGGCTGCAAGTTTTTTTATTTAACTCAACCGGCCCCCATGCCGACTAAAACCCTATCCTGCGCATAATCAACATCAACATAAGAAACCCGAGAGAATTCTTTACGATTGTAAAGCAAAGAAAGCACTTTGACCAAACGCTTGTACTTTCCCCACATATCACTCCTGCCCAAACGAATTGGGAATGGTCTGTCCACCAAAAACAGCACCAGATCATTATCGCTGATCCTGATCTCAGAGATATTCTGGGCCGGGAGATTGGGGTTGGGTCGGCAGGCATATTTAATCAAAAGCAAAGCATCCACCAAACCGGATGTCTCCGCTGCCAGTAGATGTTCATCTCCTGCCAGACCGGTAATTACCGGGTAATCAAAGTCTGCCTTCTGATCCACGGCCGCAAAAATTTTGGCAGCCCGATCCACATAGTGCAGGCCATCATCCAGGTTAACAATAGCCACCGGCTTTCTCTCCTTTACCGAAATGATCAACCGGTCGGGCCATTTTCTGGTAATCACGGCCCGTTCGATCCAACTGTGACCCTCCAACAAGCCCTGCACCTGCCCACTGCTGATCTCGACCAGATTGGAGTGAACATCCACCCCGCTCAACTCAAGAAGTTCTTCCTTACTTAGTCTTTGACAACCCTTAATTTCTATATCAACAATCTGAAAAAAACTCGACTGGCCCAAGGCATGATAAAGAAAAAGCCCTAAGCTGCTGGTCAGGCTCACTATCGCTACCACTAAAACCATCTTCGCCAAAATCTTGCGACCAGGGCCTCCCGCCTTTCTCCTCCGCGGCCCCCTACGTCGGGACGGCTGATATCTTTTCTGCTTATCTCTTACCAACGACCCGATTCCCGTCAACACCAATAAAGTGTACCTCAGGTTCCAGCCGGACCCGATGAACCGCCCAGACCCTCTTCCGAACTAACTCCATCAATTTAATTATATCTTCAGTAGTAGCAGCCCCGGTGTTAACGATAAAATTGGCATGGACCGCAGAAACTTCAGCCCCGCCGATCCGGGTACCCTTAAGCCCCGCATCTTCGATAAGTTTACCCGCCGCCACTGCCTC
>DAOVJK010000084.1 GCA_030673265.1 Pseudomonadota bacterium
GCGACCCGGACCACCGACAGATAATAATAGATGGCGATGGCCGTATTGATTGCCGCCATGATAACCAAAGGCAGATGACCCGCTTTCAGAGCGCCGGCCAGCAGCATAAACTTTCCGATGAAACCAACAAACGGGGGAATACCGGCCAGTGCGAACATGGCAACCGCCAGAATAACAGCCATTAACGGCGCACGCTGAGAAAGGCCGGTTAGATCATCAATCAATAAATTCTCACCATCCTTGGCGACATTGCAAATCACCAGAAAGGCCGCCAGATTCATGACCAGATAACCAATCACATAATAGATGGAAGTTGCATAACCTGATTCCTTGAACAACAGAATACCAAGCATAATGTAGCCGGCGTGGGCAATCGCAGAAAACCCAAGCATCCTTTTCAGGTCTTTTTGGACAAGGGCCAGGAGATTCCCGTAGAACATCGAGACTACCGCCAAGACCCCTATCAGCGTGCTGACTGTCTGACCATCCGGCAGGTACAACGCCGCCCCCCGAATGATCAAGGCCACTGCCGCCAATTTCGGCACCGAGGCAATAAAAGCAGTTGTTTCGTTAGAGGCGCCCTGATAGACATCAGGTAGCCAGAAATGGAATGGGACAAGACCAAGTTTAAAGAAAAACCCGGCCAGAACCATGGTTATCCCGACAACAGCCGCCGGTTGAGCGCCGATGTTATGCAATTTCGGCAACAACTCGGCCAGATATGTGGTGCCGCTCAGACCAAAGAGATAACTCATCCCGAAAAGCATGATCCCAGTAGCCATAACTCCGAATATCACATATTTAGCCGCCGATTCCATCTGGATCCGAACACCTGCCCGATCATCCCGCATCGGCACCAGCAGATAAAGAGCAAAGGAGGACAGTTCCAAGGCCACAAAAAGGGACAGCAGTTCAACGCAGCTGACCACCATCATCAATCCAAGGGTGCTGAGCAGCAGAAACAGGTAATATTCCGGCTTAACTTCTTCGTTGATAGATTTAAGTTCCTTGCCAAGAAGGACCACAACTCCAAAGCCGATAACGATCAGTAACTTGAAAAGCTGCGAAAACAAATCAATCTTGTAGGCCGAATAGAAAAGCTCACCTTCACTAAAGAAGGTGAACGAAGTCAGAAGAACGGCACCAACAGCAATTAAACCGGCCCAGAACCTGGCGGTTTTACCACTGCCGTCCAATAAGGAGACCAGAAACAGAACAAGACTTCCGACCAGCACCCACAATTCGGGGACAAACAACATGAGTTCCATTTTTCACCTTGTCGAATATTTCTTCACTCAGGGACAGAGACAATTGTCCACAAGCAGAAACTACAGGAACAATCTTTTCTTAAAATTAACCAGAACTAAGGCAACATCAAACTAGCCATAGCGGAGGACGGATCCACCGTATTGCTCACCTGGGCGAGCAAATGGCTGACACTGGTATGCATCACCGCCAGAAAAGGCTCCGGCGACAGTCCTATCCAGAATACAAAGACCAGCAGCGGCGCCAAGGTCAAAATCTCGCGCATGTTCAGATCCAGCAACCCGGTATGACTCGGATTATTGGTGCCTCCCCACACAACTTTCTGCAACATCCGAAGCATATAGGCCGCAGCCAAGACCGCCCCAGGAATGGCACAAGCAGTCAGGATCTTATATTTTGTAAAGCCGCCGACCAGAATCATGAACTCGCCGACAAAAGAATTAGTGCCCGGGAAGGCCAACGATGACAGAGAAAAGAAAGCCAGAAAAGTTACATACCAAGGCATGAATTTGCCAACCCCAGCCCCATCAGCCAACTCCCGGCTATGGGTTCTCTCATAGATCATGCCGACACAAAGAAACAGAGCACCGGTGGTAACACCATGGTTAATCATCTGTAAAATAGCCCCTTCAACACCATTTTTGTTGAGGAGAAAGATCCCCAGCGTCACAAAACCCATATGACCGACACTGGAATAGGCAATCAATTTCTTCATGTCATGCTGGGCGAGAGCTGTGAAGCCACCGTAAAGAATCCCCGCCACAGACAGCCACAAAATATATGGCATAAAGGTTATGGTTGCCTCCGGGGTGATCGGCAGACAGAAACGCAGGAACCCGTAGGTTCCCATCTTCAACAGGATACTGGCCAGGATAACACTGCCGGCAGTAGGCGCCTCAACGTGGGCGGCAGGCAGCCAGGTATGGAAAGGGAACATCGGCACCTTGATGGCGAAGGCCAGGAAAAAAGCCAGGAATACCAGGATCTGGAACAGGTAGGAATACTCATGCCCCATCATCGCCGGAATACTGAAAGAACCGGTCTGCAGATAGAGGGCGATAATAGCCACCAATAACAAGACCGAGCCGGCCAGGGTATAGAGGAAAAACTTGGTGGAAGCGTAAACCTTGCGAGGTCCGCCCCAGATCGCGATCATCAGATACATCGGGATCAGCATGGCCTCCCAGAGGACGTAGAACAAGACAAAGTCCAGGGAAACAAAAACCCCGATCATCGAAGTCTCCATGATCAACAGGCAGATCATAAACTCCCGAACCCGCTTTTTAATGTAAGACCAGGAGCCAAGCACACAGAGGGGCATGATCAGGGTGGTCATCATGACCAGGAGCAGGCTGATCCCGTCAATGCCAAGGGTATAGTTGATGTCCCAGGCCGGAATCCAGGCATGGTGTTCGCCGAACTGATATTTATGCGTAGTCAGATCAAAACCCAGATAGACAGGAATTGAGCAGGCAGCAGTCAATAAAGTCACCACCAGACTCCAGATCTTGGCAAAATGATCATTATTGAAGAGGAGCAATACCAACGCCCCGGCTAAAGGCAGAAAGATCAATATGCTCAAGAAGGGTGGAACCCCATCTTTTATTATCAGAAAACCATCCATTTTTTTCCCCAGATGACTTGGCTTAATTCATCACGTAGACAATTAGAATAACCGCCACCACCGATGCGGCACATAAAAGACCATTCTGTAGCTGACCACTTTGCAACCTGCGGCCCTGACTACCAACAGACCGGACACTCCGGGCAATACCGTCTACAACCCCGTCGATCACATGCCAATCGAACCACGACCAGAATCTGGCTGCGGTCATCAACGGAATCAGGCCAAGATAGCGATAACCCTCATTGACCCCGTTATCAACAGACTGGATCGGCTTGCTGGCCAACCACTGAAAGCCACGACCCCCGAAACGGTAGAACCAGTCGAGATCGATACTGATAGTCGGTTCCGGCGCCAGTTTTTTGATCAGCAGGAAAAAGCCGAGGGCCGTAAACAACAGGATCTGCAGACTCTCGGAAAGATGATAGGAACCGTAGACAACCTTCGCATAATGTTGGGCCTCTTCCTGAAAGGGCAACATCTTGTAGAGATATGGAAAGTAAATGCCGATAAAAATACAGAAAAATGCGGCGATGCCCATGGCCCACTGCATATTGGCTGGCGGATCAGCCGCCTTCTCCCAGGTTTCATTACTGCAGTTGTTCTTGCCGAACCAGATAAAGTAAGGGACCTTCAGGCCGGTATGGAGGAAGGTACCGGCTGACGCCAGGGTCAACAGAAAAGCGGCCCAATAGAGATGCTCCGAAAAGCCGGCGGCCACAATCATCGATTTACTGACAAAACCACTGAACAGCGGGAAAGCGGAGATCGACAAGCCCCCGATCAGAGTAAAGACAAAGGTCCGGGGCATCTTTTTATAGAGACCGCCCAACTCGCTGAATTTGCTCTCGCCGGTCATATAGAGAACTGAACCACAGCCCATGAACAATAACCCTTTATAAAGGATGTGGGCAAAGGCGTGGGCCACCGAACCGTTGATGGCCATGGCAGTGCCGATACCAACTCCGGCCACCATATAACCGACCTGACTGACAATATGATAGGCCAACAACCGCCGGCAGTCATTTTCAAGGACCGCATAGACCACGCCATAGAGAGCCATAAAGACCCCGAGGGGTATCAGAACCTCCATCCCGGCACAACTGCGGGCCAAGGCATAGATGGCGGTCTTGGTGGTAAAGGCGCACATGAAAACCGCGCCGGTAACGGTTGCCTCGCCATAGGCGTCAGGCAGCCAGGCATGGAGTGGCGGCACCGCCGCATTAAGAATAAACCCGATCATAATCAGATAGGTGGCCAGAGACGGATTAGCGACATCCTCCATCAAAGTAAAGGAGATATCGCCGCCGGTCGCCTGGTAACGAAGGACGATGCCGGCCAACAGCACCAGCCCGCCGAAGGTGTGGACCAAAATGTAGCGATAACCGGTAGCCATTGACTTCGGTCCCCGCCGGAACCAGATCAAAAATACCGAGGCAAAGGCCATCAGTTCCCAGAAGAGGAAGAGAACCAGATAATCACCGGCGAAGATGACCCCAAGGGAACCGGCCACATATATCCAGGCGGCGATATGCTGGGCGTCCTCTTCGACGTGCAGACCATAAATGGTACCGATAATGCACATCAGGGTCATGATATAGGCAAAGACCTTACTCAGGGGGTCAACCTCGCCGAAGGTCAACTGCCAATCCATAAACTGCATGGTGGCATAAGTGCCGGGCTCCATGAAGTACATAAAGCCAAAGGCCAGACAAGGCACGGCAAGCAGGTAAATCTTGCGCAACGGCCCCCGCTGGATAAAGGGCAGAACCAGAGCGCCGAGAATCAGGATCAGGGCCGGGTGGACCCACAAACTACTTATCATAATAATCCTCCCGGTTCATGATGGTGAATTTCCCACCAAACCAGTGGCAATGGCCAAACCATTTGGAAACGATGATGATCAACGCGCAAGCCCCAAAACCGAAGAGAGACCAGAACAAGGGCCAATGCTCAGGCGCAGTATGGGCATGGTGCTTATCAACAAAGACAAGATCCCAGGCCACCAGCAAAGCCAGTCCCACGTAGCATAACCAGACCACGATTTTGAGCCGGTCTCGTAAAAAATCAATCAGTTGGACAATCATCCAGTCACCGCCTTGACAAAACACATCATAAATTCTGGAAAAATACCAATGAGCACCGAGATAAAAGCCGCCAGCAACAGAGGAATCAGCATGGCCAACGGCGCCTCCTTGATACCGGCAAACTTCTCGCCGGCCGGTGGTTTACCGAAAAAGGCCTTAATGGTTACCGGGGCAAAATAGGCAACATTCAACAGGGTACTGGTCAATAGAATCAAAATAATGCCAATATAATGGGCCTCCATCTGCAGGGCCCCCATCAGTAATTTCCATTTGGTAACGAAACCGGCCACCGGCGGCACCCCGATCATACTTAGAGAAGCAATGGCAAAGGCGGCAAAGGTAAAGGGCATGGTCCGCCCCAGACCGGACATCTCGGAGATGTTTTTCTTGTGCGAAGCCACATAAATGGCGCCGGCACAGAAGAACAGCGTAATTTTGGCGAAGGCGTGATTGGCAATATGGACCAAACCACCCTGGATGCCGCTGGTGGTAAGCAAGGCCACACCAAGGATGATATACGACAACTGGCTGACCGTTGAATAGGCCAAGCGGGCCTTCAGGTTGTCCTTACTGAGGGCGATAACTGAAGCGGCCAGGATGGTGAATGAGACAAAATAGGCGGTGGGAATCCCGAGGTTGAGGGCCTCCATAGTGCTGGTCCCGAACACGTACAGCATCACTCTGGTGGTTGAGAACACCCCGACCTTTACGACGGCGACGGCATGCAGCAACGCACTGACCGGAGTCGGCGCCACCATGGCCGAAGGCAGCCAGTTATGGAGGGGCATAATGCCTGATTTTGCAAAGCCCAGCAGGCAGAAGACATAGAGCATCGTCACCAGGGCCGAGTTGGCATCAGTCGGGAAAATCCCCGTGTTAATATTATCGGCGAAATCAAGGGTACCGGTCAGCACATAGATCAGGATCATGGCCGGCAGCAGCAAGCCTTTGGCGGTGGTGGTCAGATAGATGATATACTTGCGGGCGCCGCTATATGACTCCCGATCCTGATGATGAGCAACCAGCGGGTAGGTACAGATACTGACAATCTCGTAAAAGAGATACATGGTAAAAAGATTGTCGGAGAAGGCCACCCCGATCGCCCCGAACAGGGCCAAGGCAAAACAGGCGTTAAACCTGGTCTGGGCATGCTCCTGAAGAGCCCGCATATAGCCCATTGAATAAAACACCGCCAGCATCCACAGAAAGGAGGAAACAATGGCGAAGATCATCGACATGCCATCGGCCCTCAGGGTCACAGTCACGCCGGGCAGGATATTAAAAAGGTTATAGACCAGCCGATTGCCGGCCAGGACATCGGGAATCATCGACAGGACAAGACAGAACATGGCTACCGAGGCAACGACCGACACACCTTCCCGCAGGTCGGGATGCTTACCGCACCTCATCACCACCAGCGCACCGATAAGCGGCGCCAGCAGGGCATATAAAAGTTTGCATGAGACTATTTCCATGAGCCAATTCCCTCTATCTGATTAGCCTTGCAGGCCGGCAACATCTTCAGTATCGATCGACTTGTAATTACGGTAAACAGCAATGATGATGCTGAGAGCGATAGCCGCCTCGGCTGCGGCAATCCCCATAATAAACAGGGTGAATATTTGCCCGGTAGTCGGGTCCGGGGCCAGAAAACGGCTGAAGGTCATAAAGTTCAACGAAGCGGCCGCCAGAATAAGTTCGGACGAGATCAACATGCCAATCAAAGTCCGCCGATGCAGCAGGCCATAAATGCCCATGCCGAAAAGGAGAGCGGCGATTACGAGGTAAACTTCCAGGATGTTACTCAAGTTGAGAATATTCATGACTTATCCCTCCCGGCCCGGGCCAGCACCAGGGAGCCGATAATGGCGAGCAGCAGGACCACGGAGATCAGTTCGAAAACCATGCTGTAGGTGGTAAGCAGTGAATGGCCAATAGCCTTGACCGAACCGTCATTAATCTTCGCCGCCGCCACGGGCCACATGGTATTTACGCCAAGGATAGCCATCCCCCAGAACAGCAAAGCCCCGACTCCGAAACTGACGGGAGCGCTGATCGCACTCTGATGGCCAATCCTCTCCTCATCGCCGGGATCGGCCAGCATAATGGCAAAGACGATGGTCACACAAACAGCCCCTACGTAGATCAGCATCTCCATAACCGCCACAAAGGGACTGTTCAAATAGTAGTAGAGCCCGGCCAGCCCGACAAAACACAAGGCCAGCCCGGAAATCGCTCGGGGTAAACGGATCGAATTGATGGCAATCAAGCCACCACTGATCGTAACCGCGACAATGAACAGGAAAAACAGGCCGGCAAGACCTTCTGCAGTGAACAAAGATATCATCCGCTTCTTTCCTCAAGTCTTTTTTTCAGGTCAAATATATAGGCCTCTTTCCGGGGTCCGGCGAGGTTGTACTCCTTGGAAAAAGTGATCGCCCCGAATTTACAGCTCTCCACACACTGCCCGCAGAGACTGCATTTGGTGAAATCCAGGACATAACTGGTGAGGACCTTCTTCTTAGCCCCCTCAGGTTTTTCTCCTGCCAGGGCTATACAGCCGGAAGGACAGGCCCGTTGACACATCCCGCAGACAACACATTTCGAGGCACCGGTTTCCTCATCGCCCAGGAGCTCAATGTGGCCCCGGAAACGCGCAGACATCTTGAGGCTCTCATGTGGATACTGCAGGGTAACCACCGGCTTTACCATGTGCTTGATGGTAATGCCCAGCCCGACAACCAGGCTCTTGGTGCCACCGAACAGTTCTTTGAAATATTCACCCATTTTTATGAGGCTCCCATAAGAAAAGTCTTCAGTAGAGGCCAAAGCTTGATCATGGCGCCGGTCAAAAGCAGATTGACCAGTGAAATAGGAATAAGGTACTTCCAGGACAGATTAAGAAGACCCCACAATGTAGTCCGCGGATAAGTCCACCGGATCCACATCACACAGAAAATCAGCAGATAGACCTTGGCCAGGAACCACCACCAGCCCGGATACAGACCTAAAGGACACTGCCAGCCACCCAGAAAGAGGATCGTGGCCAAACTGCAACCAATGATGATGTTGGCATATTCACCCATGAAAAAGACGCCAAAGCCCATGCCGGAGTACTCGGTGTGATAACCGGCGATCAGTTCACTCTCCGCCTCGCCCAAGTCAAATGGGGCACGATTGGTCTCGGCCAGAGAACAGGTGAAGAAGATCAGAAAGGCCACCGGCATCAGCGGGCTGGCGGACAGCCTGAAGATATACCAGTTCAGCAGTGAACCATCCTGCTGCATGACGATCTCGTTCAGATTCATGGTATGGGTGACCATGATCATGGTAATCACCGTGATCAACATCGGGATCTCATAGGCGACATTCTGGGATACGCAGCGGGCCGCAGAGATCACGGCATATTTATTGGCCGACCCCCAGCCGCCCAGCAGCAGACCCATGACATTCACCGAGGCAAAGGCAAAAATCACCAGCAGACCTATATCGATATTCCGGGCAACCAGATTTTCACTGAAGGGAATCGTCACAAAAGACATAACCGCCGGCACCAGGACCAGCAGAGGTGCAACCTTGAACAGGTAGGGATCGACCCCTTTCGGCACCAGCAGTTGTTTGGACATCAGCTTGAGCCCGTCGGCCAGCGGCTGCAACAACCCAAAAGGCCCGACTTCCTTGGGTCCAATCCGCCGCTGGATATGACCGGCAACCTTCCGCTCCAACCAGACCAGGTAGGCGGCGTTGAGGGCGATAAAAGCGATGATACCGACCACAAAGGCCAGCAAACGCAACGGTTCTGGAATAAACATCATAAATCCTCTCCTTACCTGTCTATCTCGGGGATAACCAGATCCAGACTTCCCATCAAGGCCAAAGCATCGGCAAGGAGCATACCCTGGCTGGCCTCACCAAAAAGACTCAGGTTAGAGAACGTTGGTGAGCGCAATTTCAACCGATAGGCCTTATTGGTCCCGTCACTGACAACCCTGATCCCAAAAGTACCCCGGGGCGCCTCGACGGCGCTGTAGTAATCACCTGGTTCCGGCTTCAGAATCTTCGGCACCTTCTCCGGCATAATCGGACCTGCCGGCAATTTATCGAGGGCCTGTTCGATGATCCGCATGGACTGTTCCATCTCATCCATCCTGACCATATAACGGGCCATGGAGTCGCACTCCGAATAGACGGGCACGTCAAAATCTAATTCCGGATAGACCGAGTAAGGTTCGTTTTTGCGGACATCATAATCGACCCCTGACCCCCGCAAAACCGGACCGGTGGCCCCGTATTTACGGCACATCTCCCCGGGCAGGATGCCAATATCTTTAAGCCTGGTAATCAAGATGATGTTTTTGGTAACCAGATTATGATAATCGGGCATTCTTTTCCGTAACCGCTTGATAAAAGCCCGACTACCGGTGACAAAATCATCGTCGATATCATTATAAAGTCCGCCAAAGCGGAAATAACAGAAGGTCAACCGGGCTCCGGTAACCGATTCAAGCAGGTCGAGGATATGTTCACGATCATCAAAGGCATAGAGCAACGGGGTAAACCCGCCAAGATCAAGGACAAAGGCCCCGAACCAGAGGAGATGACTGGCAATACGATTCAGCTCGACGGTGATCACCCGGATGTACTCGGCCCGCTCGGGCACCTCAATGCCCATGGCCTGCTCGACCACCTTGACATAACCATGGTTGTAGGACAGGGCGCCCAGATAATCGAGGCGGGCCGTATTCGGCATGAATTGCGCCCAGGTCCGGTTCTCCCCCATCTTTTCGTGCATGCGGTGAATATAGCCCAGCACCGGTTCGGCCTCGACGATATACTCACCATCCATGGTCAACTTGACCCGCAAAACCCCGTGGGTGGCGGGATGCTGAGGACCCAGATTTAGAACAAAGGTTTCCTGATTCTGACTGCGAGCTAAATCACTCATACCTTGAAGTCCTTGAGAAGTGGATGAAAGTCAGCATCCTCCGGAAGCAGCAGAGGGGAAAGGTCGGGATGCCCTGAAAAGTTTATCCCGAAAAAATCATGGGTCTCGCGCTCATGCCAATTGGCACCGGGAATTATCTGGCAAATAGTCGGGATATCCGGCTTGGTCCGATCCAGGCGGCAACGAACCGCGACCCGGCAAAGCGTAGCATCTGTGTGGTTATAATCGTAAACAACTTCCATCTGATCACCAGCTTTTTCGACGTCACCTTCCTGAACTCCGACTATTGCACTGTCACCGCTGGCATCGGCATCTGGTGCCGGTTCATCTGCAACCTTCTCCTGATTACCAACCGGTGTCTTGCCCAACCAGTCTA
>DAOVJK010000303.1 GCA_030673265.1 Pseudomonadota bacterium
ACAAAAACAAAGCAGGCTTGTCAATCAGTTTATCCTTTGATTTAGAAGGCGGTCAGAAACTACATATTCTTTTTCGCCCTACTCATGGCTATGATCCCGGTCTTGACTATCTCTTGGATACCGATAGGCTTCAGGATGTCGATTACAGCCTGGATCTTCTCTTCGTTACCAGTAATCTCTATAGCATAGCTTTTGGGACTAACATCTACTACTTTGCCGCGGAAAATGTCTATTACCCTTAAGACCTCTGCCCTGGTGCCTGCTTCTGCTTTGACTCTGATCAAAGCCATTTCCCTTTCGACATATTCGCTTTCAGCCATATCGGTGACTTTAATTACATCAATCAGCTTATGGAGCTGTTTGGTAATCTGTTCAATTATCTGATCATCACCATAAGACACCAAAGTCAGACACGAAACATTAGGATCAAGGGTCTTGTTAACGCACAGACTTTCAATATTATAACCCCGGCCACTAAAGAGACCCGTTACCCGGGAAAGCACCCCTGGTTTATTTTGCAGCAAAACTGAAATTGTATGTTTCATCGATTTACCCTAAAATTTATCTTCATTAAATTTTGTCGGTCTCGTAAAAAGCCACGAGACGGACGGACAGTGCACCTAACTTACTGATTCAACGTTGGCCAAGTTGGTCGATCTAGACTTTTACAAAGCCATCTATTTTCGACTTATAAAAAACCCAGAGCAAGTCGAAACAATTAAAATATCAAATTAAACCAGCAGCATTTCCGTCGTAGCCTTCCCAGCAGGAACCATGGGATAAACACCCTCTTCTCTGGAAATCACGAAGTCCATAATAACTGTATTGTCAGTAGCAAGGGCTTCCTTGATTACCGCCTCTACTTCACTGGTCTTAGTTGCTCTCAGGCCAACCGCACCATACGCCTCCGCCAGTTTGACAAAATCTGGCGCAGTATCGAGAACGGTGTTCGAATAACGTTTATCATAAAAAAGTTCCTGCCATTGACGAACCATTCCCAGATAATTGTTGTTCAAGATAGCGATCTTGACCGGGCACTTATATTGCCGGGCCGTGGCCAGTTCCTGAATGTTCATCTGAATACTGCCATCACCGGCAATATCGATTACGGTTCGATCCGGAGCCGCCATCTGTGCCCCAATCGCGGCAGGGAATCCGTAACCCATAACCCCCAGTCCACCAGAGGTCATAAAGGTCCGCGGATCATTGAAATGATAAAACTGCGCGGCCCACATCTGATTCTGGCCAACTTCGGTAGTAATTATTGCATCACCGCCGGTAAGTTCATGCAATTTCTCAACAACGAATTGCGGCTTGATAGTCTCACCCTCATCCGTGTAACCAAGAGGGTGTTTGCTCTTCCACTCGCGGATTTTATTAAGCCAAGGTTCATGCTTTTTGGCAGTCTCGGCAGCGTTAAAATCCTTTGAATTTTCAAACCAGCTGTTCATTGCTCCGACAGCGTGCTTACAATCGGCGACAATCGGGATATCCACACTGATGTTCTTGCTGATCGAAGTCGGGTCAATGTCAATATGAACAATCTTGGCATTCGGCGCAAAAGCATCGAGTCGACCGGTAACCCGATCATCGAATCTGGCCCCGATGGCAATCAACATATCGCATTCACTAACCGCCATATTGGCAAAATAGGTGCCATGCATACCCAGCATACCCATGGAAAGATCATCGGTACCCGGAAAACCGCCAAGGCCCATCAGAGTCATGGTTACCGGTGCGGATAACTTCTTGGCCAGTTCAGTAACTTCCTTATTGGCATTTGAGGCAATAACCCCACCGCCGATATAGAGAACAGGTTTCTTGGCCTTAAGAATCGCCTTGCATGTTTTCTCGATCTGACCGGGATGGGGCTCATAGGTCGGACGATAGGTCCTCATTTTAACCGGTTTCATCTCGGTAAAATTAACCATAGCGGCCATAACGTCTTTAGGCAGATCTACTAAAACCGGGCCAGGCCTACCAGTTCTGGCGATATGAAAAGCTTCTCTAATAGTAGCAACCAGTTCCTTAGGATCGGTGACCAGATAATTATGCTTGGTGCAAGGTCTGGTTATACCGACAATATCGACCTCCTGGAAGGCATCATTGCCGATCAGAGCAGTCGGCACCTGGCCGGTAAAAACAACCATGGGAATTGAATCCAGATAAGCCGAGGCAATACCGGTGACGGTATTGGTGGCGCCAGGCCCGGAAGTCGCCAGAGCGACACCCACATCGCCTATGACCCTGGCGTAGGCATCAGCAGCATGGACAGCAGCTTGTTCATGCCGAACCAGAACGTGGGTCAGGTCTTTGTTTTTCATTATCTCATCGAAAATATCGATAACAGCTCCTCCGGGGAACCCGAAGATAACGTCAACGCCCTGTTCCTTCAGGCATTTCATTAAAGCCTGAGCGCCTGTAACTTTCATATTATTTTCCTGTTTTTTTAGGTTTTAAAAATAACTATTGTTGTACCCTGGACGGCAAAACAAAAGAGTTTATAACATAATCGGCCGAACCCCGTTCTACGGGAAAACAGCAGAAACGGGATAAGTACTTTATCAGATTCTTTTCAAAAAACACGAAAACAATCTGTAAGGTCCTAAATATTTAAGTGAACATTAAAATCTAATTGTTTAACAAAAAAGCGCAACGTGAAAAATCGTCGCTGCTAAAAAAAAATGCCTGTATTTTTTTAGATATTTAGAAAGGGGTCTGACAACGATGAATCCGGCAATATCCCGGCCTGTTGCCCCCGGTTAAAAAAAACCTCAACTGCATGACGCCCTTCTCTTCCTAGATCAACGGAAAAATCGTTAACGTAAAGGCCGATATGGTCCCGGCTAACCTGCTCGTCCATTTCCTGGGCATGCAAACCAATATATTCCCTGGATGCATTCTGATCTTTAAACGCACGCTGCACACTTTCCCTGATGCCCTTTTCAAGCAAACCTATCAAGTTACGGCCTAGGG
Source organism: Pseudomonadota bacterium (assembly GCA_030673265.1). GTDB lineage: Bacteria > Desulfobacterota > Desulfobulbia > Desulfobulbales > JAGXFP01 > JAGXFP01. The sequence continues at coordinate 2,977 of DAOVJK010000303.1, forward strand.
AGCGACGGGCAACAATGCCACCAAGGGGGATCGGACAACCGCTGCTCTCTTCCCACCATACCCCTAAATCCTGATGGACGACAAACCCTTCTTTCTGGTAGGTAAAACGACTTTCGTGAATTATCACCCCGGCATCAACATCCCCCCTGGCGAGAGCGGGCATGATCTCGTCAAAACTCATATAGACAAGATGTTTGCAACGTGGCTCATACATCTGGAGTAACATTGCCGCAGTAGTTAAACGGCCGGGGATAGCAATCCGCAGTTCAGGAAGCCGGCTTCGCGTTATGGTCTTTTTTGCGATTAACAGCGGCCCACAGCCCCGCCCCAAGGCACTGCCCGATCCCAACAGGACATAATCGTCAAGGACATGGCCAAGGGCATGAAATGAAAGTTTGGTCACGTCTAACATTCCCTGTAGCGCCCATTCATTCAATGTTTCAACATCAGCCAGAATCGGCGGGGCCAGATCAAGGCCAAGTTCAGTCGCCAGACCATGAACCAGAGCATGAAAAATAAAAGTATCATTCGGACAGGGAGAAAAGCCCAGAGTAAGAGGGGTTCGAATCTGTTCAACCACCATCTAGACCCTCCAAAGCGGATTGAACAGCGGCGCTGCATCTCGTAACAGCCTCTTTGGTCTGCCACTGCTGGTCGTCGCGATCAACAACCTTATTACTGACACCACGCAGTTCCAGACAAGGCAGTGAAAACT
>DAOVJK010000339.1 GCA_030673265.1 Pseudomonadota bacterium
ATGATCGACATTCTCGATTTTCTCCTGAATACCGGAGTTTCGCAGGTAAGCGAAGACTTCGAGCTCGCTGATCTGACTCCTGGATGCTGAATTCTAAAAGGCTATCAGATCGAGCCAGGTCACCCCGAAAAGAGTAAGACTTATCAGACCGTTCATCGAGAAAAATGACATCTTGATCCGGCTTAGATCTTTTGGATTAACGATCAAATGCTGATAAAAGAGAGCGCCGGCAGTTATTGCCAACCCCAGGTAGTAGATGATATGCAGGTCCATCTGGCTACCGGTTATCGTAAATAATATAAAAGCGATGACATGGAGTAGAACTGCCAGTTTAAAGGCCCCTTCCCGGCCAAACCTGGCGGGCAGTGAGAATAACCCGGCATCACGGTCGAAATCAGCGTCCAGGCAGGCATAAACCGTGTCAAATCCAGCCACCCAGAACAAAACACCGATCGACAGAACATAAGGAAAACCGGTCAACGAACCGTTGACTGCAACCCAGCCCCCTAACGGTGAGAAAGCCAGCGCAGCCCCGAGCACTACGTGGCAGAGCCAGGTAAATCTTTTGGTTAATGAGTATAAAAAAGTCAGGCCCAGCGCGAATGGAGAGATGAGTAAGGTCAGCCTGTTCAGGTTATAACAGGCGAAGAAGAACAGGCCGGCGGCCAGAATCACCATTGCCCACGCTTCCCATACCTTTACGGCACCGGCAGGAATGGCCCGCTCGGCTGTTCTGGGATTCTGCTGATCGAAACGGCGGTCTACTATCCGGTTAAAGCCCATGGCACTGGTCCGGGCTCCAACCATGGCCAGGATTATCCAGCCGAATGTGACTCCATCGGGGACAGTGCGCCCGGCCAGAAAGGCGCCCATCAGGGCGAACGGCAGGGCAAAAACGGTATGTTTGAACTTGATCATCTCAAGCAGCACGGCGATCTTCTTGAACATATGTTGCTATCTCCTCACTTTTAAAATCTACTGCCCCCACCGCGGCTGGTCTTCGATTTCAATGCATAACAAGTCGGCGAGTCTGCCGCCAAAAACCCTGGCCATTTCCTGGAATGAGCCAAGTTTATGGTAAAAGGCAGGCATCGGCGGACAGATCGTTGCTCCGGCATCATGGAGTTTTAACATGTTTTGCAGGTGGGTCCGGTTGAACGGGGTCTCGCGAACAGCCACAAGTAGCGGTCGCCGCTCTTTCAAGGTAACATCTGCGGCACGATGGATGAGATTGCCGGAGAAGCCGTTGGCTATCGCCGCCAAGGTCCCCATGCTGCAAGGCAGAACAACCATTGCCTCAAAGCGAGCGGAGCCGCTGGCCATGGGTGCGGTAAAATCATGAACATCATGCCAGGAAGTGGCAAGGTCTTTGATGTCGTCCCATGTTTTCCCCTCTTCCAGTTCCAGAACCTTACGCCCGGCATCGGATATCATGGCGTGAACCTCAATGTCGTTTTCATCCATGAGCTTTAAAAACTCAATGGCCAACAGGGAACCGCTGGCCCCGGTAATGGCAAGGATCACTTTTTTAGCACTCATTTTTCACCCACATAAATTGTAACGATGCCAAAAGTCAGAGGACGTCGCCATGGTTTTGTGAATCCGGCTTTTTCCATCATTCCCAAAAGTTCCGAGGGCTCATAAAATTTGGCGATTGAACTGGCCAGATACTCATATGCCTCCTTGTCGCCAGAGACCAGACCGGCCAGTTTAGGCAAAACTTTATTCAGATAAAAATTATAAAGGGGTTTCATGATGGGATTCTGGGGCCGGGAGAACTCCAGAATGAGGAGTTTGCCATCTTTTTTCAGGACCCGATACATTTCGTTGAGGCCGTCCTGGGTGTTCGCCAGATTCCTGACCCCGAAGGCCACGGTAATCCCCCAGCAGCTATCACTTCGGGCGGGAATTTTTTCACCATCCCCGCAAACCGGCATAATCCTCTGCTTTCTCTCATCAGCAGGCATCGTCTTGAGACCAGCCAGCAGCATGTCCTCGCAAAAATCTATCGCAAGGACCTGGCGTTTCGGGGCCTGTCTGGTCAACTCCAATGACAATGGCAAGGTTCCGGCACAAAGATCGAGCACGGTGCCATCCTGATACTCGCTGAGCATCCTGGTGGTGATCCATCGCCAGTAACGATCAACATTTAAGCTGAGCAATGAATTAAGAAAATCATAATCGCCACTTATCGAAGAGAATTTTTCTCTGACAAATTTCTTTTTATCATCCTGGATGTTCATTGGTATTTTTATTTTCCTTTAAATATATTTCTGAAAGTAGGCAGAATAACTGATTTAAAGCATTTCTTCTGAATAGCGAAGTCTAAGAGATAAACGAAGATTCCGGGCTCGCTTAACCTGCCCCTCGAGAGACTTGATCAGATAACCCAAAAACTGTAAAAGCTCAGCAGTGCCTCAGATTTGGTCGTTTGGGCTTTCGAAGCATAGCTCTTCTATGTGAGAAAGCAAAAACGGGTAAAGATGGGGTGCTGCTGAGCTTTTACATTCAAATACAAATTTTCAGCGGTAAGGCCTTACTGCTCCCCTCCCCTCTTTTGGCAAGATATTCACAAAAAAGATTTAATCCCTGTTTTTTCTCATTACCAAGATCATACTCGATGCATTTTAAATAATTAAAGCATTCCTGGACCGGCATCGGGATCCGCGGAGCAACCAGAGAGCTGATCGAGCGCAGATCTTTACGGCCTTCGCTTACGCAACGCAACAGTTCCCGGTGAATTTCGGCAACGATGCCCGGTGCCCGCCGGTAAAAATCTTCCCTGACCGCCCAGACCGCAAAGACAAACGGCAAACCGGTTTGCTCATGCCATACCCGACTGAGATCGAGTTTGATCGGGAATTCCTCACTAGTATTGATCCGGAGAGCTTCGTCGCCAATAGCCAGCACCCCGGCAAAATTATCAAGATCAACACTATGATCAGCAATTGCGCCATCTACATAGTCTGGTTTGACCCCGTAAAA
>DAOVJK010000147.1 GCA_030673265.1 Pseudomonadota bacterium
AATAACACAAAAAACTTGACTAAAACGAAAAAACACACAATTGTATAGATACAGTAACATATTGATTTAAAAAGAAAAAACAGGATTTGTTACGTATACCTCCCTAGTATTTGACTGACTTGACAATTTAACCTTCCATTCCAACATCATAAGAAATCAGCCGCTACAAAAACTGATGATATCTACTGATCATCTTCAACCAGCCAAAATTAAAGATAATCAGTAACATAAGTCCGGGCAGATTTATGATGTCATAAAGTAATCATAAATTATTACAGTTAGTGAAAAATAACAAAAAGGCATAGTTATATGGAATTCCATATAATATAATAGGTATAATAGTATCAAAACAGTAGCATAGCAGCGGTTAAAACTTGTCAAAAAGACAATAAATGGTTTCTTACTATCAAAACATTGCAGTGAACCGTGAGCAAATGTAGCTTGCTACATAATAATATAGTTAAGTGGGAAGAAATTTAATAAAGGAGCGTAAAAAATGAGAAAAATAATAACCATATTTATTTTCACATTTCTATTTGCTTTACCTGCCTTTTCAGCTGAAAACAAAACAGAACTATCGTCTGGCCAAACAGTTTATGTGGCTATTTATTCAAATGTTTTTAGTGGGCCTAAAGAGCGTCCCCAAAACCTGGCTGCAATGCTAAGCATAAGAAATACTGATTTACATAATCAGCTTACTGTCTCCTCAGCAGAATATTTTAACAACAATGGCGAAGTATTAAAGGAGTATGCGAAAAAGCCAATAATCTTCGCTCCTCTAGCGTCACATCATTTTTCAATACAAGAAAGAGACACTTCTGGTGGCTTTGGCGCGAACTTCATTATCAAGTGGAAGTCAACGAAAAAAATAAATCCACCAATTATCGAAAGCGTAATGATTGGAGCTGGAAGAGGACAAGGAATCTCATTTGTGAGTCAGGGCAAGGTAATAGATGAAAACACTAAATAAAATCCACTTAACCAACGAGTCAACATGACCGTGAAGCTCCGTTGCGCTATTCGCGGTCAATTCGAAGGGTGGCCTGTTACCATTAACGTTCCGACTTGAGATGTCGTATAGACATCATAAGAAATCAACCACCCATCAAAACTGAAGATTTCTACTGTACATCTTAACCTGTCAAACGTGATCGAAGTTTTTAAGCCTTGTTATGCTGAGAAACAATTCTAAATATTGCTTGAGGTAAAGGCTAGTCTGTGGGAGTTGATGGCAAGGAGCTTCAATCCAATTCCAGTTTTTCACAATCATCCAATAGGGTTTTCGTCGAAGTAATTCCGCTTGCAATGTCTTTTTGCCTAACAACAATTTTAGGCCGTAATGATTCAGTAATATTTCGAGGAATCGTCATAATGCCCTGTCCTACTTTGATAGTTATGCTGTCCGCGAATTTTCCTTTCATTTTAGCTCCTTTATGAAAATTCTCTTTTGGGTTTCACTTTATTAATAATAGGGAGGAGTTGTAAGAGAAAGCAATCGCCTTAAATGTTGAATTCTTCTAATATTTATATATTAGTCCTGCTATCTGTAAAATGATGCATATCAAGTCAATACGCGCTAGGGGGTAGAGCTAGTCTGTCTTGTTTGGCTTTACTAAGTCTACTTTTACGCATACGGCCATCTTAAATAATTTTCTCCCGCACATTAAATTCATCCGGCTCACCCCATAATATAGCAGCATCATATACCTTCAATATTTAGCCGACAAACTGCCTGTTACTGCTATCAGCAATGGTAAGACCCTGCCAGTTCGGGAACCCATCCCTGCCTTCCCCGCCATAATTACTGCCCCTGGCCTGCCGATCCGTCGCCTGCTGCGGTATCTGCTTGCTGTCCCCTGGCCAAAACAGATACAATTCAAATAGCGGGCCGACCATTACCGCCCGTCTGCGCTTTTAAAAGCCGGACCGATTGGAGAAAAGCACCGAATGAAGCGAATCCTGATCACAGGGGCCACTGGCCAAATCGGTACTGAACTGACCCCGGCCTTGCGGCAACGTTACGGGACCGAGCAGGTCGTGGCCGTCGGTCATAAAAAAGAGCCGGCTGCGCAAGTCCGAAGCGGCGGGCCATATGTAAATTGTGATGTCAGGGATAAAATCGCCCTGGCAGAACTCGTCCGCCACTACAAGATCGACACCATCTACCATCTGGCCGCCCTGCTGTCGGCGACAGGGGAAAAGGAGCCGCAACTGGCCTGGGATGTGAACATCACCGGCCTGTTCAACGTTCTGGAAGTAGCCCGACTCCACGGCTGCGCGGTATTCCATCCCAGCTCCATCGGCGCCTTCGGGCCCGACACTCCCCATGACCATACCCCCCAGGTGACGATCCAGCGGCCCGATACCATGTATGGGGTGAGTAAAGTCACAGGTGAACTCCTCTGCGATTATTATTTTCGCCGCTATGGAGTGGATACCCGCGGCGTCCGCTATCCGGGTCTGATTTCCCATACCGCTCTGCCCGGCGGCGGCACGACCGACTACGCTGTCGAGATCTTCTACGCTGCCTTGGGTGACCAGCAATACACCTGCTATCTCGAACCCACGACCAGACTTGACATGATGTACATGCCCGATGCCATCCGGGCGGCAATTACTATCATGGCGGCAGACCCGGCCCAGCTCCAACACCGCAACGCCTATAACATCACGGCCATGAGCTTTACCCCGGCAGAGCTGGCCGCGGCCATCAGAAAGCATATTGGTGACTTTAAGATCAGCTACGAGGTGGACCCGATCCGCCAGGCCATTGCCGATTCCTGGCCCGACCAGTTAGATGACAGTGCGGCCCGCAGCCAGTGGGACTGGGCACCCAGCTATGACCTGGAAAGGATGACCGAAGATATGCTGACCCGACTTGGCAAGAAACTCAGAGCACAAGTCAGCAAAGCGCAGGGAGATGAGGATGGATCAGGATAAACTGTCCAGTATTTTTACCGAAAGTCTGAGCGAACTCGACCGAAAAGGCCTCCGCAAAGGTGCGGAAAAAGTGATCTGCGGCATTAAACCGGCTGGCGAAGGCCTGGGGCCGCGCTACCATCTGGCCGGCTACGGAAAACGGGAGTTTCTCCGGATGAATTCCAATTCCTATCTCGGCCTCTCCTTGCATCCCCAGGTCATCCAAGCCGAAGAGGAGGCCGTCCGGGCCTACGGCACCGGCCCGGGCGCGGTCCGTTTCATCAGCGGCACCCATGCCCCCCATCTCCAGCTCGAAAAGCAACTGGCCAGATTCCATGGACGGCAGGACGCCATGATCTTCAGCGCTGCCTACGCGGCGATCATGGGCATCATTCCCCAGCTGATCAGCGAGGAAACCATCGTCTTCAGTGACGCCCTCAACCACAACTCGATCATCAACAGTCTCCGCCTGGCCAGACCGGCCCGAAAAATCATCTACAACCACCTGGATATGGCTGACCTGGAGCAAAAGCTGCACGGCTGCGCCGGTCAGGGCAAGCGGCTACTGATCGTAACCGACGGTATTTTCAGTATGCGGGGCGATGCCGCCCCGCTGGCTGCACTTACCGCACTGTGCAAAAAATACCAGGGCCTTTTTACCGAGGGGATCATCACTATCGTCGATGATTCGCATGGGGTCGGCGCCTTCGGCCCGACCGGCCGCGGGGTCGAGGAATATGAGGGGGTCCGGGCCGATATTCTGGTGGCCACCCTCGGCAAAGCCCTGGGGGTGAACGGCGGCTACGTGGTCGCCGCTGCTCCGGTAATCGCCTACCTGCGGGAAACCTCGCCATTCTATATCTATTCGAACCCGATCACCGCACCGGAAGCGGCTGCAGCTGAGGCGGCGCTCTCCGTACTCGACAGTTATGAGGGTCACGAGATGCTTGCCCGGATGCGAGGCCTGACCGGCCGGTTTCGTACTGGCTTGATCCACTTAGGGTTTGAGGTGCTTGGCCGCGATCACCCGATCACCCCTTTGATGGTCAGGGACAGCGCAAAGACTGCGGCTCTGGCCGACTTCCTCTTTGGCCACAATATCCTGGCCACCGGGCTCAATTATCCGGTAGTCCCGAGAGGGGATGAGGAGATCCGCTTCCAGGTTTCCGCCAGTCACACCGAACAGGACATTGATTACGTGCTCAAGGCCCTGAGTGGTTTTACCGGCTGATCTTTAAGCGCAAAAAATGGCCCAGTTTTCATTTGCCCCTTTTGCTTAAAAATATATTGTGTTTTCTCGCGTTTATTCATTTTTTAATTTTTTCAGACTCGACTAGTGAAATATGCAGATTAGCCTGAAACCAGCGAACGTGTCACTCAACACGCCCAACAATAACTGGACTTAGATGCAAGTTAATTAATAAAATGACTCCATAAATAACATTCGATACGAATAAAATTTTTCCCAGATGCGTCAATCATGCGAAAACCTATAGCCCACAGAAGATTCAAAAGATTTGCCAAAGACATCCTGGTGCATACCCCCTTCATCAACATGATCATTTTGCTGCTGGGCTTGTGGTTATGTTTTTCCGCAGGTCTCTATTGGTCTGAGCGTTCTGTTCAGGGTACGGCCATCAAGTCTTATGGCAACGCCCTCTATTGGGGGATCGCCGCCTTCTCCACGGCGGGAATAGCCGACACCCCAAAGTCCGGCCTGGCTCAGTTGTTCGGCGGGATTTGGATCGTGGTTGGTTCGACGCTTTTTTTCGGAACCATTGTAGCAACCGTCACAACATATTTCATGCGGCCCCTGCAACGGCCAGGCAAGAGAATAATCGACACGATAGAATATAATCTGGAACAACTAAACGAATTGGATGTGGAGGAACTGGAATTACTGAAAGAGACGATTGACACTCTGATAATTCATGTCGAAAAATTGAAGGGCCGACAAACTTTAAAAACACCTAGACCCCGGAAATCTTTATAACGACAAGCCGCCTGCGACCGGCCCGAGCGGTGCCACAAAAAAAGGACCAAACCTCACATTGCCATCAACCCACGGTACCTCCAGACGGATTTGCTTGTGCCACTACAACTCATTCGGGCTGCACCCCACCACCTCATCAATACTCTCAGCACCGGTCAGGACCATGACCAGGCGATCAAGACCCAAGGCAATACCGGCAGCTTCCGGCATATCCTGCAAGGCAGTCAAAAATTTCTCCGGCATCGGCCCGGGCTGGCGGCCAGCGGCAAGAATCAAATTACGATCTTTCTCGAAACGCTGCCGCTGTTCGACCGGATCGATCAGTTCGGAGAAACCATTGGCCAGCTCAATGGTGTCGATATATAATTCAAAACGTTCGGCAACGGTTGGCTCATCTTTTTTGAGGCGGGCCAGCGAGGCCAATGGGGCGGGATAATCGTAAAGGAAGGTCGGTCGGCCCACACCCAGATTAGGCTCAACCTGCTCGACCAGCACCTCTTCGTAGCGGTCAGCAGCCAGCGCCTCTGCAACACTGCACTTCGCATAGCGGCCAAAGGCCGCGCCCACGGTCAACCGCTCAAAGGGAACCTCAAGGGAGATACGGTCGGCAAGACCGGGGAATAGCGGCCCGGAGTCGCACTCTAGAATTAAACTCTTGACCAGATCTTCGCACTCAGCCATCAAATCCTGGTAGTCAATCCCGATGCGATACCACTCCAGCATCGCGAACTCCGGCAAATGAAGTTTGCCCCGTTCACCTTTTCGAAAGCAATGGCAGATCTGAAAAAGCCGGGAATGCCCGGCGGCCAGCAGCCTTTTCATACATAGTTCGGGGGAAGTCTGCAGGAAATAATCACCGGAGATTTCCGGTTCGATCCAAACCTCCGGTGCCAAAACGGGCAGCCGGAGCGGCGTATCAATCTCCAGATAATCACGCTCTTCAAAGAAAACCCGAACCGCCCTGATTATGGCGACCCGCTGCTTAAGACGCTGACTGGAGATCATTTATGATAGATACAAAGGGAGTAATTATTCACCACTGGAGTTGGCTGCCCAGCGGTAAGAGGATAACAAGCAAAATCAGCTAACAAACAACAACCCCGCAAAGGATCTATTCCTTGACCCGGGTCATATAGTCACCGGTCCGGGTATCAATCTGGATTTTTTCACCCTCTTCAATAAAGGGTGGCACCTGCAGGATATAGCCGGTCTCGACGGTCACCGGCTTGGTATCGGTGCCGCTGGTGTCGCCCTTGGCCCAGGGATCAGCCTTGGTTACCGTGAGATTAACAAAAATCGGCAGGGTGATATCGATGGGGGTTTCGTTAAAAAACAAGACCGCGACATCCATATTGTCGACCATATAATTAACATTTTCGCCGATCTGATCACGGGTCAGGAACAACTGCTCGTAGGTGTTATTATCCATGAAATGGAATTCGTCACCCTGGGAATAAAGATACTGCATGGCCCGCTCTTCCAGGGGCGCTTTTTCGAACTTATCATTGGACCGGAAGGTGCGTTCGGTGGAATTGCCGTTGATCATATGCTGCAGGCGGCACTTGTAGAGAGACTGTCCCTTACCAGGCTTTGAGAAATCAAATTTGGTGATGATGTAAGGGGCGCCGTCCATTAATATCTTGAGTCCTTTACGCAGATCAGATGCACTTAACATTACAAAACTCCATTGCAAAATATTCTAAAGATTTGATAGAAAGAACATGCTCTTTTACCCCGAAGTGACCCCAATGGCAAGTAGATCCGCTTTACTGCCCGAGTTGTTCCTCAGGCCATGATCTCCTGCTTGGCCACGGGGCCTGCTTTGACCCGGTCGAGAACCTCGGCCAGCACCGGTTTAACATTCTCCCGGACATCTCCAGCGACAATTATATAAAGAAGATCATCACCGGGGACAAAGCGACCTGACAACGCCTCAATAACTATGGCGAAGATACCAGGCCGGGCCAGGAATTCCTGGCGAATCTTTTCGATCGCCTCCAGATCCGGAGTGACCTCCAAAGCAACAACTTCGCTGCCATCCTTTCTCGACCAGGAGCGCACCACGCCATTATGCACCAGAACCATACCCACGTTGTCGACAAAACCGGGCTGCCTTTTAAGTTCGGCTATCCTTTTGGAAATATCCATTATCTGCTCCGATTTATGCCCATTTCAGGGTAGTGATGTTGACGACAACAAAGATGGTGCATGACTGCCCCCGTAACAAGGAAGCCCTTATTAAAATCCCCCCGGCAAATCAATCCAGCCGGGATGATGTCTTGCCCTCTGAATGAGGGGTCCTTACCAAAAATTCTGAT
>DAOVJK010000332.1 GCA_030673265.1 Pseudomonadota bacterium
CGATATGCTCCGCCGGGCCATGGGTAAAAAGAAACCGGAGGTCATGGCCGCCGAAAAAGAAAAGTTCATGACGGGCTGTGCGGGGAACCAGGTTCCGGCTGACAAGGCCGAATACATCTTCGACCTGATGGCCAAATTCGCCGGCTATGGCTTCAATAAATCCCACAGCGCCGCCTATGCCCTGATTGCTTACCAAACCGCTTACCTCAAGGCCCATTACCCTTCCCAGTTCATGGCAGCCTTGCTCTCCTGCGACATGAACAATACCGACAAGATCGTGCTCTATATCAACGAATGCCGGGAGCATGATATCGAGGTCCTGCCACCAGACATCAATGAAAGCAACAGCGATTTCGCCGTAATTGACGAACGCATCCGCTTCGGACTCGCCGCAGTTAAAAATGTTGGTGGCTCGGCCCTTGATTCTGTTATCGAGGAACGGCAGCAAGGCGGCCCCTACAAATCACTGGCAGATTTCTGCAACAGAATCGATTCACGGCGGGTCAACCGCCGGGTCATCGAAAGTCTCATCAAGGCCGGGGCCTTCGACTCTTTAAGCGCCAAACGCTCACAGCTCTTCGCGATTCTTGATACGGCCATGGAACAAGCCCAGGCTGCTCAGCGAGACAAGCTTTCCGGACAAAAATCGTTATTCGGGGTCCTGCCGAAGACAGAGGCCGCCAAATCCATCGAGATCAAATTGCCGGACATCCCGGAATGGTCTGAGAAGGACAAACTGGCTGCCGAAAAAGAGACCGTCGGCTTCTATCTGACCGGTCACCCACTGGACAGCCATCGCCGGGAGCTGCAGATGATTACCACCTCCACGCTGACCGATCTCGGGGAATTCCACAATCAGGCGGTTAGAGTCGGCGGCCTGCTCAAAACCCGCAAGAACATTATCAGCAAAAAAGGCGACCGGATGGCCTTCATAACCCTGGAAGACATCTCCGGCATCGCTGAAATAGTTGTCTTCCCGAAGGTTTATCAGGATTGCGCGAACCTGCTCGATGAGGACCTACCCTTGATAATCCAGGGTAAAGCCGAAATTGACGAGCAGACCAACAAGGTAATTGCAGACGAGATCATAAGTCTAGACGAGGCCCGGAAAAGATATATCGAATCGGCCCGGGTTCTGCTGCGTTCCGACCAGGTCAGCCGGCGGCGCATTGAAGATCTGAAACAGCTGATCCTGCAGAACCATGGTGCCTGCCCGGTCCAACTGACCCTCCATTACGACAACCGGGGGGAGGTCGATATCGAGATCCCGAAAGACAGCTCAATAATGCCGTCAACCGGTTTCACCACCGCAGTCGAAGAAGTCCTGGGTTACCCGGCGGTCACCTACGCCACGAAAGCACCGGAATTGGTCCAACGGAAAACCAAATTCTGGCAGAAAAAGGGTCCGAAAAGTTAGCTTTTAATCCAGGGTTTACGGTTATTCAAGGTCACTTGACCTATCCTTAGGAACCCGGTACTTTTCGAGAATCCTCTCATTTTCCAACTCAGCTCCTTTACGATCTAGCACAATCGCCGCGCCCCACTGGTCTGAGAACACCACGAATTCATCGCTGCTTTCGGCAACAATCCTGATCAGATCCCTGAGATTATTAATCCGTTCGCCATTGACCTCGACAATCCGATAATCCCCGGAATCATGATAACCCTTATTGATTTCAGCAGGCAAAACCCGCACCAGATTAACAATCTCCTCACCCTTTTTGGATAAATGTTCAAAATAGTACCGAGCCAACAGGTTCTTAGGCGCATCGTTGAACCAGTTCCCCCCCCAGGTCTTAAGATAATTAACACTAAGCGGCGAGAAGATCAGGCCCCCGAAGATGTAATAGGTGGGCCGGACATCGTGCCGTTCGGCTGGCACAAGCTGGTTCTGGCCAGCCTGGATATTCAGGAGAATTTTCATGGTAAGCTCTTTGCCCGACCGCCAAACATTCAGGGACAATTCTTCACCCAACTGATGTCTCTGGGTGAAATAATTCATGCTGGTCCTTTCCTTCGGACGAAACTCGATGGTGCCATCTTCGGCAATATTATGGCCGTCAATCTTCAGGACCACGTCACCAGGCCTGATTAGCCCCTTGGCAGGAGAACCGGGCACCACCCGGTACACAAGGCAGCCTGACTGGTCAGGTCTAAGGCCGTATTTCTGACGCAGTCCCTCATTCTCCATAGCCTGACAGATAATGCCGTCATCCGGAAAACCGTCATAGCGGCCATCCTCAAGATCCTCAAGGAAATGCTTGACCAGAGATGTCGGCACCATATAGCCGATATTCTCGGCACTGCCCATATACTGCATGGCAACCCCGACCACTTTTTCCCCCACCAGAACCGGCCCACCACTGCTGCCCATATTAATAGCGGCATCGATCTGGACGGCCAGAAAGGCCATGAGACTGTGGGCGTACACCTGGTGCTCAATCCGGGACACCACGCCCTTGGTCGTACTCAGGGTATCACCACCATAGGGGAAGCCATAAACCATCACATCCTGCTGAACCTGCGGCAGGTCGCCGATCTCAAGGGGCACAATCCCCCGGAAAAAATCGGGATCATCGACCTTCAAAAGCGCCAGATCAACATCATGGGACACGGCCTCCACCCTGGCCTCATATTTTTTTGAATTACCGAAGCTTCTGACCTGGATAAAAGTCTGATCGCTGACCACATGGGCATTGGTCAAGATCAGGTTGCCTTTGATTACACAACCGGAGCCGCTCACCGAAGCCGAACCAAACATATTCCAAGGGTTGGTGTAATCAGGACGATTCTGGACCGCAAAAACCTTGACTATCGAATCCCGGACATCAACCGTTGCCCCACCATCTGCCCCGGCGACCGAAACCATAATCAAGCCAAAAGCCATCATGAAAGCAACACAGAACGAACTCCAGGCAACGGGATAAAATTCTCTCATCATCAACACTCCTCAGCTAACAACTACAGGACTGATATAAAAAACCGGATAATCTTCAAAATATCCCCAATTTTATCTCGTTAGCCCGCATATTTCACCAGTCGAGATGCCCGATTGCGAAACGCTCGATAGGCAAAGTATGATGTTTTCAGCAGGTAAGCGGCCAGAGGGAGACTCC
>DAOVJK010000065.1 GCA_030673265.1 Pseudomonadota bacterium
CCCTACTTTAGCGAAATTGCCAAGCTCCGATCTCTCATTTCTATTGCCTCTAGTCTCTCAAGTGCGTAGTCAACTTGAGATGGGGCTGAAGATGTGCGCTCTTCTCAAAAGGGGAGCTTCACCTGATGACATAGGCGAGGCTTTTCTTTTCCTTGCCATAGAAAGTTTTGGTTTGCAAAGTTTTGAGCTGGCTGGTAGTCAGTTCACCGCCCTTTTCACCATGACGTAGATAATCATGGGCCTCGCACAGGAATCCGGCAGAACCGCAAGCGCCATCATAGATGCGCTCACCGAGTTTCGGCTTGATCACCTGAATCATTGCCCGGATCAGGGGCCGGGGCGTGTAATACTCGCCGCCGTTCCGACCGGCATTACCCATGTTCCTGATCTTAGCTTCGTAGAGATGGGATAGTTCGTGCTTCTCCTTCTGGGAGCGGAAGCGCAAAGAATCCATCAACTCCAGGGCATCGCGCAGACTATAACCGCTGCGGAACTTGTTCTTGATCTCGCCGAAGATCTCGCCGATCTTGTATTCGATGGTGTCCGGCCCGGTGGCCCGCAGTCTGAAGCCTTTCAGGTAAGGAAACAGTTCGCTATCAACGTACTCGATCAGATCGTCACCGGTCAGGGCGGTATCATGATCAAAAGAACCATCGGCCTTTTTCGGAGCGGCCCACTGCGACCACTGATGCTTGCCATCGATAATAAAGTCATAATGCTGGTCGCGCAGCTCCGCCTTCATGGCCCGTTCCTGTTCCAGGTCATCCAGATATTTCAGGAACAGTATCCAGGAGGTCTGCTCGGTATAATCCAGCTCAGAGGAACAACCGGCCTCCTTCCAGAGCACATCATCAATATTCTTAAAAGTCTGTTCAAACATTACGTTATTATCCCTTGGCAACGCTCTTTACTTTATCGGTAGCATCGACCTGCTGATTCAAGCTTTTGACCTTGCTGATCGCGATTTTATACTGGCCGTTCGAGGGGAGTTTTCTGTCGACAAACTGCCGCCAGATGATTTGCCCCGGTCCGTTATAACATTCTGCAAATGTCCCGTCTTTCATGATCCGAATAATAATGGTGTGTTCCGGGCAACTGCGAAAAGCGACTCGATTCCCTTGGGTTGCTTTTATTTCAATCCGCTTTCCGTCTTTTGCCAGTGCATCATACCCTTGATTTGACGGGGCCATCAACTCCAGATCATACGCATCCGCAACCAGACATTCTCCAAGGCTTCCGACCATATGCCCGTCCGGGGTAAAAGGTCTGCCGGGGAACATCGTTTCCAATGCTTGCACGATCGCGTACAAATTACGAACATTTGCTTGAAATTTCTGATGGTCCATATTGAGCAGCTCTTTTGAATCAGGAGTTTATTGTTATCGAACCTGGGGGAATAAGGGAAGATCTAAAATTATAGGTTCCTACTAGGCCAAGGACACTAAAGTTTAATTATTTAACCCCTTGGCGCAGTCAACATATTTCCAAAGAAGTTTAACCAAGTTCGTTAAAGATATCCTTTTGACATCATAAATAAACCAAGATTTATGATGTTACTGACTATCTTTGAATATGGGAATTAACTTTCTATGTATCCAAACCAAGCTGTTGAGAGGAATTGGTTTATTTCCGAAAAAAACTTAAGTTTCCCTTTTAAAGCTGGCTGAGGGCAACAAGCTGGAAAGGATTGCCCCGGAGATAGCAAGGACTGTGGTCATCATAAAGCTGGAGGAGAAGTTGCCGCTCTGCTCCGCCAGGATCCCGGCTATGGCCGGCGCGGAGATCTGGCCCAGTGAAAAAACGAAGGTTATGAAACCGAAGACCCGGGCCGCCCTCTGCGGACCGGCAAGGTCCCCTGCCATGGCGGCAATAATCGAAGGGATGGCCCAGGCGGTAATCCCAAAACAGCCGATCGAGGCGTAAAGGAATATCTCCGGTACCTGCTGGAGTCCGGCTAAAAGGTAAGCGAGGGCCTGAATAGAAAAAACCGTGACCAGGGCGGCCTTGCGGCCGAACCGGTCCGACATGGAGCCAAAGATTGGACCAGATAGTAAACTCAGGGCGCCAACCCAGGCCCAGAAATTACCGGCCGACATCTCTGAAAAACCCCGGTCCCTGACCAGCGAAGTAACAAAAAAAGTTACGTAGACCACATAGGTGGCCCCGAACAGAAAGTAGATCGCGCTGATATGGAGAACGCTTTTCCGGTCGATCTTTTTGTCTACCTCCGGCATGGGGATGCTAGCCTTTTCCGCCGGGGTCTTGCTGTAGGGTTCCCGCCCCATCTATTGGGGGGACTTACGCTGGCTTAGAAAACAGATCAACCCGGCAAGCAAAACAATGACCCCCAGGGTTATCCAGCCCAGCCGCCAGCCTTCAGCCCCGCCTCTTTCATTAAGAAAAGGGATAAGTTTGCCGGCCAGCAGAATAGCAAAGCCACTGCCTATTACTACAAAACCAGTGGCCTTCCCTCGGCTTTGTTGGGAAAACCAGGAGGAAACCAGAGCCATGGTCGGCACATTGGCGCAACCGCTGCCGATCCCGGTCAGAAAATAAAGAACCAGGATAACAGCGAACACTTCGGCGCGGCCTATTAAAATCATTGAGCCGCCGATCAGGAGCATCGCCATAAAAATAACCAGGCGATGGCCTAGCCTGGAAGTCAACAAACTGCAGCCAAGTACCGCCAGCAGATAACCGGTGAAGTTGGAGGTGGAGATCAACCCCATCTGGGCATAGTTTAGCCCCAGTGATTCACCCATGGCAGGCAGCAACATGCCAAGGGCAAAACGCCCCAGGCCCAGACAGGAAAAGAGGCAGAGAGTGCTACTCCAGACTATGTGCCAGCCGTAATGGATGGGGTTTTTGGTTACGGACATCAACCGGTCACGGCTTATAGTGCCTTGGCCGCAGCCATTGCTGCCTTGAAACCATCAATCGAGCCTGCGATCACCGAGTCCTCAACACAGAAGGCCAGCCGGAAGTAGCCGGGCATGCCGAAGCCCCGGCCCGGAACGGCCAGAATCTGCTGCTCCTGGAGCAGGGCGACGAATTTGGCATCATCGGCAATGGGCGATTTCGGGAACATGTAGAAGGCGCCCTTAGGCGGGACAAATTCATAACCGGCCTCGCTTAATATCTTGCAAAACATCTCGCGGCGGCGGGCGTAAATGGAATTATCTACGGTTACCCCCTGCAGTTTGGCAACCACGCGCTGCATCAGAGCCGGGGCATTGACAAAGCCGAGAATCCGGTTGGCCAGGGCCATTGAACCCAGCAGCGGCGCTTTATCGGTAATGTCGGGGTGGACAGCAATATAACCGATCCGTTCACCGGGCAGCGACAGGTCCTTAGAGTAAGAAGACACCAGGATCATATTCCGGCTGGCCTTAAAAACTGACGGCACTTCCAGACCATCATAGATGATTTTGCGGTAGGGTTCGTCGGCGATCATGTAGATGACGGTGCCGAACCTGTCGCCGGCCGCAGCCAGGATTTTGCCAAGCTCAGCCAGCTCTTCCGCCGAATAGACCTGGCCGGTGGGGTTGTTGGGGCTGTTGATAATAATCGCCTTGGTCCGCTCGGTCAGGGCCGCTTCGATGGCCGCAAGATCCAGGCTGAAATCTTCGGCGGTGTTGACGATCTTGGCGACGCCGCCGTGATTATCGATATAGAAATTATACTCAACGAAAAACGGGGCCAGGATCACCACCTCATCGCCTGGATCGAGCAAGGCTTTCATGACGACATTCAGGCCGCCGGCCGCCCCGCAGGTCATCAGCATATCGCTGCCGCTGACGGCGATGCCCTGCTCTATGGAGATCTGGGCCGCCACCGCATCCCTGACCGCCGGATAGCCGGGGTTCGGCATATAGCCATGAATGCCCGGCGCCTCTTCATCAATAGCTGCCGCCATGGCCTTCCGGAACTGGGGTGGCGGCGGCACATCGGGGTTACCGAGACTGAAATCGAAGATATTATCCGCGCCGAATTCGGCCTTCATCTTCGCGCCTTCCTCGAACATCTTGCGAATCCATGATGAGCGTTCGGCGAAATCGAGCATTTTTTTGGATAGGGCCATGGTGGGGTCTCCTTTGAAGTGCCTAAAGTGACTAAAGTTTAAAGTGCCTGAAGTTAATGGTAAAAGACTTAGGGTATATGTGACCTGGTCTATAAGTGACTGAAGTTATTTACAAAAGCCTCTTTGGTTCTATTTTGCGGCTCCTTTGGCTATACTTGTAAAAATCGCCAGTAATTCGCTGCATTCCTGCTGTGATGTCTTCAGCGTTGCTGGTGACAGCAACTCCGCTTCCTTGATTACTTCCAGCCAGTACTGGGTTTCACTGGCCTCGCTTTCGCAGATCTTGATCCTGTTGCGAAAATCGGCCTTGCTTCGGGAGCGGTTGGCTTCCCGGTAATTGGCGCCGATGGATGTTCCCGATTTGGTGATCTGGTTTTTGAGGACGTTGCCTTCCGGTGTTTTTGGCAACGATGAAGAGAGACGGATTATCATCACAGCGAACTTCCGAGTCCGCTTTTCAAGATTAGCGGCAAATTCCCGGTTTCCGAGTCGTCCATCTTCCGCCACGTTAGTTCTCTCCAGACCCCAGCAACTTTTTTTTGTCACAGATCAAATAGACCATCTTCCATGACTTAATGGCACACCATCCACTTTTAACTTTTTTCCATTTATCAGAGAGCCAACCCCGCACCGCCAGTTTATCGCCGGACTAATCAGGCACTTTAGGCACTTTAGCGCACTTCAGGCACTTTAGGCACTTTAGGCACTTTAGGCACTTTAGGCACTTTAGGCACTTCAGGCACTTCAAAAACTTTAGGCACTTCAAACACTGTCTTTATTGAATTAGCCGACAAAAAGTTATATAAAGCTATTCTTTATTCCCGGTTGACTGTAATTGTCAAAACGTCAATTACCCACCAGCAAATTATCTCCGTGCCTAACCGGCCCGGCCCAAATATTTATAAGGAGAGCAACATGTCAGAAGTCAGAGTCAGGTTCCCACCCAGCCCAACCGGATACCTGCATATCGGCGGGGCCCGAACCGCCATTTACAACTGGCTCTTCGCAAGGAAGCACGGCGGCAAGTTCATTCTGCGGATTGAAGATACCGATGCCGACCGTTCAACCCAGGAATCCATCGACGGCATTCTTGACGGCATGAAATGGCTGGGAATAGATTGGGATGAAGGCCCCTATTTTCAGACCGAGTTTGCCGGTGAGCATGTTGAAAAAGCCCAGCAACTCCTGGCCGACGGTCATGCCTATAAGTGTTTCTGTACCAAGGAAGATCTCGATGCCAAGCGGGAAGCCGCCATGGCTGCCAAAAAACAGCTCGGCTACGACGGCACCTGCCGCAATCTTACCAGCGATGAAGTTGCCCATAAAGAGGCCGCAGGCATCCCCTACGTAGTCCGTTTCAAGGTGCCCCATAAAGATGGCGTGGTCAGTTACGACGACAAGGTTCTCGGTCTGATTAAACGTAAGTACAGCGAGATTGAGGACTTTGTCATCGTCCGCTCCAACGGCAAACCCCTTTACCTGCTCTGCAACGTAGTTGATGATATCCGCGACCGGATCAGCCACATCATCCGTGGCCAGGACCATATGACCAACACCACCCGCCAGATTCTAATCTACGAAGCCCTGGGCGCTAAGATACCGGTCTTCGCCCACATGCCGCTGACCCTGGATCTAAAGAAAGCCAAGATCTCGAAACGTAGCCACGGCGAGATCGTCGCCGTGCAATTCTATCAGCAGCACGGCTTCCTGCCCTGGGCCCTGGTTAATTTTCTGGTCCTGCTGGGCTGGAATCCCGGTGATGACCGGGAGATCTTCTCCAAAGAGGAGTTGATCGAAACATTCAGTCTGGAAAGAATCAACAAGGCCGCCTCGATCTTCAACTACCGCAAGGGTGACCCGAAATTTTTCACCGACCCCAAGGCCATCAACATCAACGCCCAATATCTGCGGACTATCCCCGTCGAAGAGCTGGCCGGATATGTCAAGGAAGAGCTGCAGGCCAACGACCTCTGGGATGACGCTTACGAGGGTGATAAAAAGGAGTGGTTCCTTAAGACTCTGGAGATGATCCGCGAGCGCTTCCATACCATTAAAGATTTTGTCGCCGATGGCCGGGCCTATTTCACCGATGATTTCCAGATCAACGAAAAGGCCTTAAAGAAAAATGTCCTGAAACATCCCGGTTTAAAGGAATGGCTGCCGATGCTGGCCGACCGTTTTGATCAGTTACCGGAACTGACGACCGAAGAGGCGGAGAGGGTAGCCCGTGAATTTGCCGAAGAGATCGAGGTTAAAGTCGGGATCCCGATTAATGCTGCGCGGGCGGTGATCACCGGCCAGCTGAAAGGACCGAGCATGTTTGAATTGTTTGAGTTGTTCGGTAAAGAACGGGTTGTAAGCAGACTGCGCAACGCCCCTAAATATTTCGAAGACCAATCGTGACAAAACCTATGACTACCGACAGCCAATCCAAAGATTTTATCCGGACCATTATCGATGAGGACCTGAAGAGTGGCAAACACTCGCAAATTGTCACCCGGTTCCCGCCGGAACCCAACGGTTATCTGCACATCGGCCACGCCAAATCGATCTGTCTGAATTTCGGTATCGGTGCTGAGTACCAAAACAGCCGCTGCCACCTGCGTTTCGACGACACCAATCCCTCAAAGGAGGAGCAGGAGTTCGTCAACTCAATCTCCAGCGACGTTAAATGGCTGGGTTTTGACTGGGGCGAGCATCTTCACTTTGCCTCTGATTATTTTGATCAGCTTTTCGATTACGCGGTCCAACTCATAAAACTCGGCAAGGCCTACGTCTGTGAACTGAGCGGTGACGAGGTCAGGCAGTACCGCGGCACCCTGACCGATCCAGGCCAGGACAGCCCCTACCGGCAGCGCGACCTGGCCGAAAACCTTGATCTATTCCAGCGGATGCGCGCTGGCGAATTCGAAGACGGCTCCCGGGTCCTGAGGGCCAAGATCGATATGAAGTCCGGCAACCTCAACATGCGCGACCCGGTCATATACCGGATATTGCGGGCCGACCACCATCGTACCGGCAGCAAGTGGTGCGTTTACCCGATGTACGATTTCACCCACTGCCTGTCCGACTCCATCGAAGGGATCACCCACTCTCTCTGCACCCTGGAGTTCATGGACCACCGCCCTCTCTACGACTGGGTGCTGGAGACCCTGGCTACCGACAATCATCCCCGACAGATCGAATTTGCCCGCCTCAACCTGACTTACACGGTCATGAGCAAACGTAAACTTATGCAGCTGGTTAGTGACGGTTTGGTCAACGGCTGGGATGATCCCCGGATGATGACCATCGCCGGTCTGCGTCGGCGGGGCTACACCCCAGCCTCGATCCGCAACTTCTGCAGCGGTATCGGCATCGGCAAGAGGGATAGCTGGATTGACATGGGCGTGCTGGAAAATGCGGTCCGGGAAGATCTCAACGAACTGGCCCCCCGGGTTATGGGCATTCTCGATCCGCTCAAGGTTATCATCGACAACTATCCCGAAGACCAGGTTGAAGAGATTGAGGCCAAAAATCATCCCCAGAAACCGGAGATGGGCAGTCGTGAGGTTCCTTTCTGCCGTGAGATATACATCGAACGCCATGATTTTCTGGAAGAGGCGCCGAAAAAGTTTTTCCGACTGGCCCCGGATCGGGAGGTCCGCCTCCGTTACGCCTATTTCATCAAACTTGCCAAGGTAGTCAAGGATGAGAGTGGCAAGGTCATAGAGGTCCACTGCACCTACAATCCGGAAAGCCGGTGCGGTAATTCACCGGACGGCCGCAAGGTCAAGGGCACCATTCACTGGGTATCGGCCCGGCACGCCCTGGATGCTGAGATCAGGCTCTATGACCGGTTGTTTACGGATGAGTTTCCCGATGGTAACAAGGAAAAAGATTTCAAGGAATCCATTAATCCCGAGTCCCTCAAGGTCCTTAAGAACTGCAAGGTAGAACCGGGTCTGGCCCAAGTTAAATCAGGCGCCAATCTCCAATTCGAACGTCAAGGCTATTTTTATGTCGATCCCAATGATTCGAGCCCAGGCCAACCGGTCTTCAACCGCACCGTAACCCTGCGGGATTCATGGGCCAGACGAAACAAGTAGGTCCTCCAAAAGAAAGGGGCTGGAATAAACTCTCCAGCCCCTCTTGACCAGGCATCAGCCACATTTTTTTATCGAGACAACTTGCCCCGACCTGCCCCACATATCTAAGCCTTGGCAACAGCCAGCCTGTAATTTTGCTTCTCTTCATACATCATCAAATCTGCCTGATCAATAACTTCATCCAGATCAGTACTCTCAGTCAACAAGGCATAACCGATACTGAGGGACAGCCTGATATCATGTTCATTCTTGCGAGAGTTCCAGTCATCTAAATTGTCTGCAATTCTCTGCAGTAAAATTTCTGATTCACTCTTACCCGCAGCGGACATAACAATCAGAAACTCATCACCGCCAAACCGGAACAACATATCGGAAGCCCTGATCGACTTGTTCAAAGTCGCCGCGCAGGCTTTAAGAACCTGATCACCGACAACATGCCCGCAGGTATCGTTAATGGTCTTAAAATCATTAACATCAATCATCAGGATCACCATATCCCCAGCGCCACGCTTTAACTTCTCCATCTCATGGGACATGTACATCTCAAAGAAATGCCGATTCTTTAAACCGGTCAAGTGATCATGGGTCGCCATCTCCTTGAGCTCTATCTGACGGAAACGCAGATTATGCACCAGGGTGATGATCTGTTCCTGAATTTCAGAACATGGATCACTGGACACATTTGCCAGATAAACAGGACAATCAATACAATTTGTGGTACCGTCCGGCCCTTTTGCCGTAACGTTTGAACTGCAAAGAGAACCGGCAATCAGCCAGCAGCGTCCGCATTCGCTTTTATAGGCGGGACACTCCTTCTTGGTACAGCCTTTTTCCTCCCAGCACCTGACCTTAATTTCCTTGGCAACCGAATTAATCCATTCAGCCCAGTTTTTATCATCTTTCTTTAATGACAGGCCAATAAATGAACGTAAACTAATGGTGATCTCATCGAGGGATTTACTGAGTTTAACATCATCTGTCATTTATGCTCCTATCACTAATATTTTTCATATATTCATCAAAAATGGCCTGATCAGCTCAAAATGAACCCCCAAAAGCCTAATCATTTACTAAAAAAAACAAAACAGCCTTTTATCGTTTACCTGCGAAAAATTCTTCAGCGATATCAACATCGCCTTTACTGCCGATAATCAGCGGCACCCTTTGATGCAGTGAATCCGGGGCAATATCCATGATAGCCCGGCCATCATCGGTAATCGCCCGCCCCCCGGCCTGTTCGGCGATGAAGGCCAGCGGTGCTGCTTCATACAAAAGTCTCAGTTTCCCGGCCGCTTTGGCAGGGCTCTTAGTATCGGTTGGATATAAGAAGATCCCGCCGACGATCAGGTTCCGGTGAAAATCCGCAACCAGCGAACCTATGTAACGAGCGCTGTAGGGCCGACCGGTGGCCTTGTCAAACTTCTTGAGATATTCAATGCAACGGGCCATCTCCTCTTTCCAGTAGATGCTGTTGCCCTCATTGGTGCTGAAGTATTTACTGCGCTCCGGCATTTTCAGATCGGGATGGGACAGGTAAAATTCGCCAACGGTCGGGTCAAGGGTAAAGCCGTGCACCCCCTCGCCGGTCGTGTAGACCAGCATAGTGCTTGAACCATAGATAATATAACCGGCGGCCACCTGTTTCCGACCAGCCTGGAGCAGATCGTTCTCCGAATCAACAGAACCGCTGTTCAGAGCGCGGTGAATGGAGAAAATCGTGCCGATGCTGACGTTAACGTCAATATTGGACGAACCGTCGAGTGGGTCGAAGGCCAAGGTATATTTGCCCTCGTAACCTTCGACAACCGGGATGGCGTCGGCCTCCTCTTCAGAGGCCATGACCGATACGTACCCGCAACGGGCCATCCGCCGCTTGATGGCCGAATTGGCAAAATCATCAAGCTTCTGGACTTTTTCACCCTGGATATTAGTTTTCCCGGCCATCCCCAGGAAATCACCAAGGCCGGCCATATTGACCTCGGCCGAGATGGTCTTGGCGGCAACGATAAGTTCACTCAAAAGCCCCGACAGGTCGCCGGTGGCCTCGGGATGGAGACGCTGTCTATCTTGAATATCTCGGCTGACGGTTATACCGTAAGGTTCTTTGATCATTTCTCCTGCCTTCATTGCATTGGATATGGTAAGAGTAAGTGGTAGCTTTTTGCTCCACAACAATAGCCTTAACAACTAATTGAACATACCCCAGCGACAAACAAAATTCAATGGCTAGCAACACTGACAAGACCAGTCGCCCTTTCCTGCCCACCAGCGACTGGCGCTCTTACGTAACCCTGCTTTCCACCAATCCGTGCTACCGCCGTTTCTGGATTTCCGGGGTCATCAGTCATCTGGGCAACTGGTTCAATTACATCGCCATTTTTGTCCTGCTCAACAAATTGGTCGGCACCGGTCATGCAGTGGGCTGGTTCCTGATCGCCAAATTCATCCCCACCACCATTCTCGGCCCCACCGCCGGAGTCATTGCCGACCGGTTGCCCCGCAAGGTCATCCTGATCACCTCTGATCTGTTAAGGGTCCTGATCGTTCTGGCCTTCCTGTTGGTGAACAGTGCCGAACAGGTCTGGCTGGTATATCTGCTGGCCTTCATCCAGGAATCCGTCTGGACCTTTCACGATCCGGCCCGGCGGGCGACTGTCCCCAATATCTGCCGCCCGGAAGAATTAAATGTCGCCAACGCTTTGGGCGGGGCCACCTGGTCGATCATGCTCGCCTTCGGTTCTGCCGCCGGCGGCTTCGTCACCGCCATCTTCAATTGGCAGACGGCTATAGTTTTTGATGCCCTGACCTTCATAATCTCAGCCGCAATCATGGCGACAATATCTCTACCGCAACTACCAAAAGAACCCACCACCAATAAGAAGACAGGGTGGCGCGAGTATACCGGTCTTAACGATATCGTCGAAGGATACCGATATGTAGCCGCCCATCGCGACGTGGCCGCACTGCTGCTGGTCAAAAGCGGTTGGGCCATTGCCGGCGGCATCCTCGTTCTGCTCACCTGGTTCGGGGAAAATGTTTTCAGCGGTTTCGGCGAAGGCAGTGGCAGCGGTATTCTCTATTCATTCCGGGGGATTGGTGCCGCGCTTGGCCCGATCCTGGCCTGGCGATTGCTCGGCGAAACCAGATCGGCCATGTACCGGGCCATCGGTCTTTCCTTTTTTACAGCCTCAATTTGTTACCTGTTATTCAGCCAGTCGCAAAGCATCTTGATCGGTGCAACCTTCGTATTGCTTGGCCATATGGGCGGCTCGGTCCAATGGGTATTCAGTACCAATCTCCTTCAGAGGGTCGTTCCAGATCAGTTCCGGGGCCGCGTTTTCGCAGCCGAGATGGCCATCTTGACCTTTATTCTAAGCCTTTCCACCTGGTTCACCGGGGCAGCGCTCGACAGCGGCCTTGACCCGCGGACCGTAGCAGTCCGCCTGGCCTTGCTCTTCATCATCCCTGGTACTCTCTGGACCGGCTGGGTGATTTTCGGAAGAAAAATAGAGAACCACAAAGTCAATTAAAACTACCGAGTTTCACTCTGCTTTGGCAGCTAGAGAGAATTAGCAATCGATAGCATCTCAAATTTTGTCTGTTTTCTGAGATATGGCGATAATCTTAAATTAAGCTGTTACTTTATAAATTTAACTTCTTCGGCAGTTACTCCAATTCTTGATCTGTTAACGGACAATTTGAACGTCATAAAACCATAGTTA
>DAOVJK010000152.1 GCA_030673265.1 Pseudomonadota bacterium
TTCAGAAGTAATATGTTTTTTTAGCATATAGGCAAGCACTTCTTTTTCCGTGACTATGACCTTGTCCTGGATTTCACTCTTCAGTAGTGAGGTAAGATACATGACATCAGCGTCCATACTTCGAGCATTGTGATTAGTGATAACGGTGTTTTTTTTATCTACGGTCTGTTTAGCGTGCTCAAGCAAAAGTGTACGATTGATGAAGGCGTCTGCCAACTTTCGCAAACCCTCTTTATCACGCAACCACGATTTGTAGTTACTGCCAGCGACATTTTTTACGTAAGCTGTCAGAGTCTCAACAGTGATGTTCTCATCATCAAGCGAGGCAACTATGTTTTCGTTGTCGCCATAGGCGGTCACCGAAAAGGTAAAAGTAGCAAGAAGAACCAATGCAGCGGTTATGGTTTTTTTCATCATGGAACCAGTACTCCTGGGCATAAATCTAATATTACTCTAATAGATCAGGTGATAGGTAACGCGGGAGAGTCGTCTCTCCCGCGCTATTTTCTTTACCCGGCTACTTGATCTTTTCTTCGGCCGGTGATGGTGATGGCAGGTTGATATTGATTGCTCTACTCAAAGGTGAATTCGGATCTTTCAGATTCAGCTCTTTAGCTTTGCGCTCATTGTATGGGCCGTAAAGTGGATGTGAACCATACTTGGTACCGTCGTAGTGGTCCTTGTTGTTGTAGCGTTCCATCCAACGATCCCAAGCAACCTTGGTGAGGAAGCCTTTTTTATACGCCTGCTCCACGTTAGCCTGAACCTTCGCCCAATAATTAGGGATGTACTGCTGAGTTGTATTAACAGCCTGCTGCTCTTTGGTGGCTATTGAATAAACGCCCCCGGGGAAATCGTAGAGTTTGTAGGTGAAAAACTTGGCTGGAGAGTCAGATTCGGCAATCTTCTTGGCTTCCTTGACGCCATGCTCCGCACCCCAATTGATCATTTCCTGCATGTCATGTTGCAGTTCCCAGACGCCGTGCCACTGAACATAGTCAGCACCGCCCATGGCCGCACCGTGACGGAAACGCCGACCTTCATGGTGCCAACCGTTATACATCATCTCCGAAGCGGTGGTGTACCAGCCAGCATTGATGACCAGATGTGATTGAGCTTTTTCCTTGCCGTCATTGAAGGTTTCCTTGAGTGGCTTAATCAACCCTTCTTTGACATAGAGTTTGACCCATTTGAGAAATTCGCGGCGAATTTCATTGTACTGCAGGTTCACGAGATCATAAGCGAGGAAGTGATCTTTGATGAAAGTCGGGGCATGGCAGTTAGCACAGACTTTCTGCATACGCTGGGTTTTATCTTGCCAACTGCCGAGCTCTTCTTCAAACCAGATTGTGCGATAGGACCAGGGCGCCTGAGATTCCCAACCCAGACGTTCGGAGACGTTATGGGTTGATTTCATGCCAGGAACGGCGTCCATATGACAAGTGGTACAGACTGGTGCCTCAATGGGGATATTTTTTTGGTCTTCCGAGCGATAGGAGAGATCCCATTCATCACCTTTGGCAGCATAGATGTTGCCATGCTTCGATTCGTTGTAGATTTCGATATGTGGATGATCCGGGCCGAGGTGACATTCACCGCAGGTTTGAGGCGTACGAGCAACCTCGATAGAGAAACTGTGCTTGGGGTGACACGCATCGCACTCGCCAACCGAGCCATCAGGCCACTGGTTGGAGATATTGTGACAGGATTCACAGCCTTGCTTGGTGCCAACGATAGGCTCGAAAATGGCACGATCAGCAGGGGCATAGAGCCAGAATTGATAAGCATGCTTCGACTTTGTGTGTTCGGTTACTTCTTTCTCGTGACATTGGGAACAGTCTTTTGGGGTTGGGTAGAGTCCAATGGTGAAGCCGTTATGCTCAAATGCATCAAATTCGCCCTTTTCTGCCTGGTGACAAGAAAGACATCCTACACCGTTTGCGGCATGCTTGGAATTTTCCCACATTTCGATCATTTTGGGTGCCATCCCATTCTCCAAATGGCAAGTAATGCACTTTTTCGTGTCTTTGTCGATATCGATAGCTGAAGCACTGTTTATACACAGCAAAACTGCCAGTGTTGTTGACAGCAAAACAACTGAAAAATTAATCTTTTTCACGGTAAACCTCCTAATTTTTAGTGAACGTCTAATAAGGGTAAGACAACATCTCCGAACCACAATTTTCCCTGAAGAACAGCCCAATTAATAAAATTGGCAAAAGATATTAAACAAATAGCCTTCGTCAACACTAATATAGCACATTGCATGCCACCAATAAAACCACGTGACATCAGAACCTTAGAGAACTCGCCCCCGCAAGTGCTACCGAAAGGTAACATTGCATTTGACCCACAGGTTACCACATGGTAGCATCAGCCATGCCTAATTTGTCAAATACAAAATCAAACTTTTTTTTATTTACGCTCTATCCACCGGTGAATAGCCGCTTGAACACGAACAACCACCTCTCGGCCCTATATTTGCATGTTCAAATATCATAAATATTTAGACTCTCGATTTTAAACTGGAAACATTAAGAATGCGCCTCAGAACGAAATTATCCATTCTGGTCAGTATTATTGTCATCCTGAGTTTCGGGATCACATTTTACCGCACCTCATCTTTTCAAAACGAACTGGTGATCAGCCAGACCGAGAGACAGGCCAGGATGCTGGCCCAACAAATCCTGTTGACCAGGCAATGGGTCGCAGACCATGACGGGCTCTATGTCATTAAAAAGTCCGGGGTAGTCAGCAATCCCTTTCTGAAAGGCAGCGATATCCAAGACCAGCAAGGACAAGTCTACGTCAAGCGCAATCCGGCCATGGTGACCAGAGAACTGTCCGAATATGCCAGACAGGCTGATTTTTGCCGTTTCCGGGTGACCAGCCTTAAACCGGTCAATCCCGATAACGCCCCAAACGAATTTGAACGGCAGGGGCTACTGGATTTTGAGAAAGGCCGGGAAGAGTTGATTGGTATCGTGACGGCTGAAGAGGGACGGTTATTAAGATATATGATTCCGCTCTCAGTTGAAGAATCGTGCCTTACCTGCCACGCAAGACACGGCTATCATGTTGGGGATATCCGTGGCGCCTTGAGCCTGGAGGTGCCCATCGCCTGGGCCGATAATGCCATTGCCGCCAACAACAGATTATTACTGGTCATCGGCGCTATCACCATTCTGGTGACGGCCATGACTATCTTCCTGCTGATCGACTTTATCATAGTCCGTCGCCTGGCCCTGCTATCAAAAGCCATGGGTGTTTTCCCAGCCCAAAACATATCCAGCCTGGATCTCCCTTCGGGCAACGACGAAATCGGTGAACTATCAAGTAATTTTTCGAAACTCGGCGACAGGCTACTGACCTCACAAGTCGAGTTGCATCGAGCCAGAGAGCAGATGTTCCAACACGAAAAGATGGCCGCAATCGGCCAGTTGGCGGCAGGGATAGCCCATGAAGTCAACAACCCCCTCAGCGGGATGCGCAATTGCGTTAAAAGCCTCCAGGAAGACCCTGAAAACGTGGAAAGGCGGGAGCGTTACCTTGGCCTGATCGACAAAGGATTGCAACGAATCGGCCAGATTGTCCGCCAGCTCCTCAACTTCAGCCGCAAAGAACCACTCCGTCTCAGCCAGATTAAAATTGACGAAGTAATCAGGGAATGCTTTGAGCTCCTTGATTACCAGCTAAAAAATATCGATCTCAACCTTGATCTCAACCTGAGCGCGTCCCAACTGGTTGATGCCGGAGCCCTCAAGCAGGCCTTACTGAACATCGGTTTGAATGCCGCCCAATCAATGCCGACCGGTGGCACCCTTACTATCAACAGTAGAGAGACCGCTGAACAGGTGACCCTGTCAATCACCGACACCGGGACTGGCATAGAGCCTGATGATATAGACCATATTTTCGAGCCATTCTTCACCACCAAGAGTCAGGGCGAAGGGACGGGTCTCGGCTTATCGGTTTCTTTCTCGCTGATAAAAAGAATGGGGGCCAATATCTCCGTTGAGAGCGTAAAAGATGAGGGCACCACCTTCAAAATAGAAATCCCCAAAAACCCCGATATTACAATTTAACCACCAATTAAATGGATCAGCAAAATGGCTAGAATATTACTGGTTGAAGATGACGAGATTATGCGGATCACCCTTTATGATCGCCTGTGCGGCCTGGGGTTCACCGTTGATCAAGAGGACAATGGCAAAGATGCTCTGCACAGAATCAAAGACAGCATTTACCACTTGATAATTTCCGATATAAAAATGCCGGGCCTGGACGGCCTCGAACTGCTGAAACAGACCAGAATGCTGTCCCCGGCAACCGACACGATCCTGATGACTGCCTATGGCAGTGTTGAGGATGCAGCCCAATGTCTCAAAAATGGGGCAACAGACTATATTCTCAAGCCTTTTGACATGGATGACCTGACCATCCGGGTCAACCGGATCCTGGCCAATCAACAAATTAGAGCAAAATGTCTGTCCCTTGAAGAAGGAGCAAAGCCAACCCGGATTATCGGCAACAGCAAAGTCGTTACCGAAATGCAGGACCTGTTGACCCGGATAGCCGTCTCTGACTCCACGGTTCTGATCACCGGCGAGTCGGGTACCGGCAAGGAACTGACCGCCGCCGCCATCCATTACCAGAGTAATCACGCCAAAGGCCCCTACATAAAAGTAAATTGTGGGGCCATCCCCGAGAACCTCATCGAATCAGAACTGTTCGGCCACGAGAAAGGCGCCTTCACCGGCGCCACTTCGCGAAAAGCGGGCCGCTTTGAGATGGCGGATGAAGGCACTCTCCTGCTTGATGAGATCGGCGATCTCCCCCTGCAGATGCAGGTCAAATTCCTGCGGGTCCTGCAGGAAAAAGAAGTCGAGAGGCTGGGTGGCACCAAGGCATTTAAGGTTAATGTCCGAATTATCTGTGCCACCGCCAAGGACCTGCTCGAAGAGGTCAAGGCCGGAAATTTCCGGGAAGATCTCTTCTACCGGCTCCAGGTCATTCCCGTCAAAGTCCCCGCCCTGCGAGAACGCAAGGAAGATATCCCTGAATTGTGCGATCATTTCCTTAAAGAGTTCAGCCTGATGCGCGGTATGCAGCTCAGTCTTTCCGCCGGAGCCATGAATTGCCTCAGCAATTACAATTTCCCGGGCAACATCAGGGAACTGCGCAACATAATCGAAAGGGCTTCAGTCCTGACCCAATCGCCGATTATCGACATTCTTGAGTTGCCCTGCGATCTGACCGGCAACGCCCCGCAATTGACCGATGAAACTTCTTCATGTAATCTGGCGGAATCGGTGGCTGTAGCAGAAAAAAACTGCATCCTGAAGGCCCTGAGCCAAAGCGGAGGTAATAAGACCGAAGCTGCCGATTTATTGGGCATCAGCCGCAAAAATCTCTGGGAAAAAATGAAACTTCATCAACTGAAGCTTTGAGAGACCCTATTCGGCAAGACGATGTGCGACAATTTGCCACACTCAATAATATAAAATGATGTGATATAAAGAAAAAGCAACTAAGTGAAGCGCATGCTTTTCTTCACAGGATTTGTGAATGCCGTTTCTGTCGGCCTGACCTGCCGACGGAAACGGGGCTCACTGCCCAATCAACCGTTATTCCCTACCGCAAACTCAATTAAGATCTTACCGTAACCACTGGTACCTCTAAAGGAGAATTCAAATGAAACCTGCCAATCAACTTCTTAAAACGATCCTCTCAAAAAAAATAATGCTAAGTACCCTGGCTTTGCTGGCCCTGATCCTTGTTCCTCTGGCAAACGCTGCCGATCAACCTGCCCCGATAGTAATCCCAAATAATTTATCCTGCGGTGTTTGCGGCATGCACCCTGCCAAATTTGTCAAATGGCAAACCCAGATCATCTTCACCGACGGCGTTATGGTTCCTTTTGACGGCGGCAAGGACATGTTCAAATACATCCTCAATATGGCAAAGTACGAACCTAAACATACCAGTGCCGACATCGCGGCGATCTGGGTTAAAGGTTTCGACTCCGGCAAGTGGCTGGACGGCAAAAAAGCTGTCTACGTGGTCGGCAGTAAAATCATGGGCCCGATGGGTAAAGAACTCATCCCATTCAAGACAGACGATAGTGCCAGGAAATTCAAACAAAAAAATGAGGGTATGATCAAACATTTCCCGGAAATCCAAATTGAAGATATTAAAAAACTAGGCATGGGCGGCATGAAAATGATGGGCAACATGAAAGGTAAAATGTAATATTTGCCAGGCCTGCAAATAAAAGATCTTAAAAGATACCTCTTTACTTGCCTATCCGGCCAGTAAAGGGGTATTTTCATAAGGGCATCTATCCTAACGCTCCACTTAAAAATATTTACTTAATATTTATCATGCAAATAAAAGAATCTCTCAAAACTCCAAACCCAACCGATGCCGCCGCTGCCAAGATTGCGTTCTCCTGGCTCTTGAAGCTACGCTGGGGTGCCGTAATCTGCCAGCTTCTGATCATTGCGATAGTAAGCTTGGTATTTGCCATTAACATTCCGGCCCCAATTCTCCTTGCTGTGATTTTCTTTCAGATCTGCAGCAATCTCTACTTTCATTTTCTTGAAAAAAAACAAGCGACGATCAAACCACTAATCTTCGCCCTGATTATGGGCTGGGACATCGTCCAACTGACCCTGCTTATCTATTTTACCGGCGGCCCCATGAACCCCTTCACCTTCATCTACCTGGTTCATGTTGCCCTGGGCGCCATTCTTATGCAATCTGGCTGGGCCTGGGGATTAAGCTTGATGACTATTTTCAGTTATGCCCTCCTATTTATCCTGCCCCCCGCCCCTGATTTCAACGAGGGGCTGGTTCCCAGTTACGCCGGCTCGGCTGCTTGCGTAACAGACAGCAGCAGTATGGCCTTGCATCTACAAGGTATGTGGGCGGCCTATGCGATCACGGCATTTTTCATTGTCTTCTTTGTCAGCCGGATCCGCAAAGCAATGGCGAGCCACCAACAGACCCTGGCAAGTCTTGAAGATGAAAAACAACGTAGCGAAAAAATGGCCTCCCTTGCTACTCTGGCAGCCGGAGCCGCCCATGAGTTTTCCACACCACTTTCAACCATTGCCGTTGCCGTCGGCGAGATGGTTCATCATTTTAACGATCAGGGCGGCGATCCGGAA
>DAOVJK010000073.1 GCA_030673265.1 Pseudomonadota bacterium
ACAACAGTGCGGCCAGCCATTCCCTGACTATGCAGCGACCTTTGCGGGTCAAAGAACTCGGTGTTGACCGCTATTCAGTGGATGGCACTCCCACCGATTGCGTAATCCTGGCGGTTGGTAAGATCCTTGATAGAATGCCGGATCTGGTAGTGTCCGGGATCAACCCCGGCCCGAATCTCTGTGACGATGTCAGTTATTCCGGCACGGTCTCGGCCGCCACCGAAGGCACAATGCTGGGCATTCCCTCTTTCGCTATGTCACTGGCCTGCGAAGATCCATGCTATTATGACCTGGCCGCGCCTTTTGGGAGCCGCTTGGCCCGGATGATCCTGAACCAGGGTTTACCGCCGGATACTTTGCTGAATGTTAATGTGCCCCCCGGCGAGGTTGCAGATATAACCGGTATAAAGTTTACCCGGCAGGGTCGGCGCAAATATGAGGACGCTATTCAGGAAACCAATGACCCTTGGGGCCGCGGTCATTACTGGATCGGTGGCGGCACCCCGGTCTGGGATGAAGGCGAAAACACCGATGCCCAGGCGGTCAAGGATGGTTACATCTCCATCACCCCCCTCCACCTGGATCGGACCAATTACGGCGCCCTCGATTACCTCTCGAAAGGCTGGGCTGATCCCCTCAGAAAGGGTACGGAAGAAAAATGATCAAAGACCCGGCCTGGCTAAAGATGGGCGAGCATGGTGCCTTGGCAGATATTCCCGTCCACTTGTTGGCTGAGACCGGCTCGACCAATGCCGTAGCCATTGACCTAGCCAAGGCAGGCGCGCCAGCCTATACCGTGGTGGCAGCAGAGCGCCAAAGCGCTGGCCGCGGCCGACTTGGCAAGAGCTGGCAGTCCCCGGCCGGGACCGGCCTTTATTTTTCGCTAATCCTGCAGCCTAATCTCGCCCCCGAGGATCTGCCGAAAATCACCTTGATGGCTGGCTTAGGGGTTTGTCTCGCCATAGAGAAGATTACCAACCTTTCCCTCCTGATCAAATGGCCCAACGATTTATTACTCGATGGCCGGAAACTGGGCGGGATTCTCGCGGAAACTGTTCATAGACCTGGCCACCAAACCGCCGTGGTACTAGGCATCGGGCTTAATGTCAACTCCCCCCAGGGCGCCTTCTCCACCGAACTCCATGATAAAGCTACTTCCCTGTTGATTCATACCGGGAGTGAGTACCGTCGGAGTGACCTGCTGGCATCTATCGTTACAGAGGTGAAAAAACTGGTGTGCCGCTTTGAACGCGATGGTTTTGCCGATATTCTTAATGAATGGCGCAGGCGGGATGCCACCCTTGGCCGAGAGCTGGCCTGGCTTACCCATAACGACAAGATAGTCCGGGGCGTTTCCCTCGGTCCTGATGATACAGGGCAGCTATTGATCAAAGATCACCTGGGCCGAATCCATGAGGTGTTATCAGGAGATTTAAACCTGGTCGGGATCAATTATGATAAACAGTAGAAAGTATAAGTTTTGAGAATGGCTGATTTCTTATGATGTTGAGATGAAATCTTTACTTTTGTGAGAGTAAAGATTTGTGGCACTAATCTAAACTTTAAGGTTTTGATTAAACTATCGCGTGGCTGGCGTGTTAGTCTGATAGAAAATAATCGCTTTAGATGTTTACAAACTCGGGGGGGAAGTCCAACCCCTTTAATATTAAGTAGCAGGCCAAAAATGCCTGCCAACCGTTGGTTAAAAATATGAAATATAATGCCAAAATACTTTTAGCTGTCGCGAGCAGTTTGCTGGGGATTGTTGTGGGATTTGTAGGAGGAGCA
Organism: Pseudomonadota bacterium; assembly: GCA_030673265.1. Taxonomy (GTDB): domain Bacteria; phylum Desulfobacterota; class Desulfobulbia; order Desulfobulbales; family JAGXFP01; genus JAGXFP01. The sequence continues at coordinate 1,789 of DAOVJK010000073.1, forward strand.
TATTGGAGCACTAGTTATGCCTTCAACCAAGATAAACAGAATTTTTTGTCCGAGGTATATGTGCAAGCAAAATCGGCTCAAGTAGCACTGGAAAAAATTGACAAAAATGAAATTGAGAAAGGGCATTACATAATAATGTCCGGACTTGCGGTCAACATAGTAACCCTTGATAACATGATTAACGAAGAAGAAGACGAAGTGATGAAAACGAGAATAGAAGATCTTCTGAAAAGAATTGCTGTCAACAGAGATGACTTCCCTAGATATTACAAGGTGTCTGACAACCATAGCCCCGAAACGAAGGAATCCATCTCAATCACAAACGAAACATTGCGAAAGTATAAAAAATGAAGCTGCCAACAGGCTCAACCAGGCCGCTTGAGGGCGTACGTCTTTTCTGCAAGGCCGAGGAGGTTCTTGTTAGCTTGGGCGTTATCCTGATTTAATCTCCACTTTCCAACATTCTAAAAAACAGTTGCCTTAGAAATTTTAAAATTTCTTGCTGATACCGATAAATAATCAACTTTCTTGAACAAAAAAGGATAGAAATGAAACAGGGTATTTATATTATTTTAGCCTCTATTCTGCTTGTCTGGCTGTGCGACCATGGAAGTCACTAAAATGGCTAAGGGAGATAACTTCAGACCTTTCTATGCAAAACAAATTTCCCAAGCCTACTTTAACCCCAATAGCAATGAACTTGTTATTGGCGTAAATTCCCGCCATACAGAGGTAAAAAACAAGATCAGCAGTGTTTTAATCTAGAACTCACAGAGGCTTTAACCCGGGGAAAAGAACATCCCACATTTTCGGCAGACCATGTTGACGGCGTGTCCTGAAAATGACAGCAGACTCTATGAACATATCCCGACAAAAAACATTTCCAACCGTTCTGAACTACGAATTGCCACATCTTCAGCGTGGATATTGGGTTATAAAACTCACCAGCCAGACAAATTATGGCTCATTTCGACAAGCAATAAAAACCGGGTTATTCTCTTCAAAATTCCTAAAATAATAAAACGAAAACCGGTAGCGTACATGCTCTATCCATTTAGCCTTGTGGCTGATATTGTCACTTCTCCATATCAGTTGTTTTTGTACCTCTACTTAAAAAACGTCATGAGTGTAGGATGACAACTCAAGATTGATCACCTGTTATCATATCCTTGAGACCCCAGACAGATCGAGCTTGGCTAACAATTTATATTGAACATCAATCTCTAAATATCGACAACTATGAATAGAACTACTGCTCTACTCCTCTTATCAATGAGCCTCGTCATTGCCGTTACACAGGTTTATGCCGCTGATGTCATTGACTCCTCCCAGTTGATCGAGGCAAAAAGATATCGGGAGGCCATAACACAATTATTGCCTCGGGCTGAGACCGGCGATGCCGAGGCGCGAATCCAGCTAGGTGTGCTGTACGAGAACGGCCTCGGTGTACCACGTGACCTCAGTATGGCGCTTTACTACTACCGAATTGTCGCTGAGCAGGGCTATGCACATGCCCAGGTAAATCTGGGGGTGCTGTATCAATTTGGGACTGGTGTCGACAAAGATCTATTGATGGCCCGCAATTGGTTTGAGAAGGCAGCTGCTCAAGGCTATCCACGTGGAGAGGGGAAGCTCGGCTATCTCTATATTATTGGGGCCGGAGTCGAGCAGAATTACCCGGAAGGAATGCGTTTGCTGGAGAGTGCGGCCGCCGGCGGTTATGCCGAGGCACAGTACAATCTGGCTATGCTGCTGCGCCGTGGCGACAAGGAAGAGGTCGATAATACCCGGTCAATCGCCATGTTGCAGCGATCAGCTGATCAGGAGCATCCACCTGCAATGAACATCGTGGCACTGTTACATTTGAAAGGTGAGCTGCCCGAGGATACACCATTGAGCTACCGCCTCCTGCGCCAGGCCGCGGCGCTGGGTTTCAAGCCGGCACAAGTCAATCTGTCAAAACTGTGCCGTAAGTCACCAGAAGTGTGTAAAGAGCCCAGGTAGTCAGGTCCCATCGGTATTTAGTAATATGGCATCTCGTTATACGTAAAGTTGATTTAGATGCGCTACGCCAGGAGGGTGCGATGAAAATACGGTTGCTGCCATTTGTTATTGCCGGGTTATTGTCGGGCGGGCTTTGCTGGTGGCTGGCCAATCTGCCACTTGAACGGCTGATGGGCGAAACATTTGTTGCAACATACTATCCAGGTGTTGTTCTTGCCATTGCCTTGCTGGCACTTGGCAAGGTACTCGGTATCATGCCGAAGGGGCGCGGCATGACTAGTGCCATCAATTTGCTTATATCTGCTGTCCTGGCGCAGATTCTCGTCGTCGAATACCATACATACCAGTATGAATCGGTTTTGTTTCAATGGGAACAAGGGCTCTATCCATCAATGTATATTGGCGGGGAGCTGTTGCTATATGATGTATTCCCGGTCTTTTTGCTGCCGACACCGATTTCCAGCGCTATCCAGGCCTCTGTTATTGCATGCGGCGTGGCCTTTGCTTGGGACTTACAGATCTCCCGCCGTCGTATTATTGTTAGAGCAGCTATTTACGGCGCGTTGTTTGCGGGATTGACCATTCTCCTCACCCACCTTTTCTCGACAATGGCGACTGACCAGATCAATGACATTCTCAATTCCGCTGTAGATCAGAGAAGTTATACCAGGATGTGGGAATTGCTGTTTACCGTGCTTCCTTTTATCACCCTTCTGCTTTGGCATTCGCTACTGTTACTGGCCATCTACATGACGGTTCGCCCGCAGTCGAGCACAGCAGCTTATACTTATGAAGTCCCTGATAAGTCGAATACCGCAACTTCCACAGATGAAGACCCAGACAAGCTGCAGCAGCCGGTAAAATCAAGCAGCTACTCTTCCACAGATAGAGTCTCTCGTACCGTGAAACGATCGGCTGCATCTACTAACGAGATGTCGACAGCAGAAATCATTGCAACTCTCAGAGCAAGAAAACGAACGACACGGCGGTTTTCCTGGATACTGCTGCTAATAGCTCTGTTAATCGTAACCGGAGCAACTGTTCACTATCAGGACACGACTAAGGACGCTTTTAACTCGATGATCGCTACCCATAAACAGCTGTTACAGCAGTACGCATCGAACCATCCGTTATATGCCCTTTGGCCAGAGATTAAAGCGTGCGGTGGCGGTCTGCGCACCATGAAGGATCTACTGTGGGAAACAGATGTTGAGCAGGAAATCAAGGAATGCGAGTTACGGGTACAGGGTCGTCTGGCCCAGGATCTGGAGGATTGGGGGGGATCATTAGACGGTGCTACCGTAAATCAGCCTTTCTCTATTCGCAGTAAGTTACTTCTCCAGGCGAATTCCCCTGAGCATCCATCCTATGCTTTTTGGTCGGCGGTAAGAGAATGTGGTCCTCGGGATAGTCTGACTGAAGTTTTTGAAGCGCGGGAGAGAAACGAGACGCTCTCGGGAGATCAGTTATATTATCTTGATTGTCTGAAGGAGAAGGAAGCCCGCATTCAAAAATCGTTGGAAGGTTATACCGAGAGCCTGCCCGCCAGTTCCAGTGCTTCGATGCTTGATGAACTGGGCGTACACATGGTGTCCGACCCTGACTACTCATATCTCAGAAAGCCGTCACGGTTGTGGTCGTTGCCGGATAAGTTTAGATCTCGCGGTATCTTTTGGAATGACTATCGTGTTGATGATTATCGATACAGCAACTATCCACCCACCGGGTCATTCCAGGAGGCGTTAAATCGTTCATGGAAGTTCGGTGAGGTGATCCAGCCACTGGAGAAACCCGAGGAGCGATCAATCTATTTCCATGGAGGCGAGCTACAGTTGCTGACCCCTATCGTGATTGATGGTGAGACGCAGGCAATTATCCTCTCAGAGTTACAAACCACCGAGGCTGATCAGATTGATGAGAATATTGCCTCTGAATGGCAGAGCTATCGTAATATAATTATCATTACCCTGTTCCTTTGGGCCGTTCTCTTCTACTGGTTTGAACACCGGACCTTAAGAAAAATACCCAAGGGCATGGATCTTTCCCAATGGGAGGCTGGCGTGTGGCGGCCATCCCTGTTGACGCTCTACCTGGTAGATGGGTTTCGCTATTATCACCTAATAAATTGGGCTATTTTTATGATATTTTCAATAGCCCTACTCTTCATGCCACCGCAAACACTTTGGCATGAAGAGCTGACATGGAGTATGTGGTTCATCCATATTACTGTTGTAATGTCATTGCCGCTAATTTTTAGCCTCATCATTATACCCAAGATGGTGGTCGATTACCGCCTGTTCGCAAAAGGTGTTCCCGTGCCCTGTAAAAAGATTGGCGCAAAAACAGAAGAGCTGACATCGGGACACATGCGTAACGGCGCCATTCGTACGAACACAGAATATCATGATCGCCATCTTTATGAGGCTCTATACGATGGTAAACTGTACAAATTCTGGGCACCAGCTGGAAATAGAGCAGGTGACTCGGCGATTGCTCTCGTCAACCCAAATCAGACTAAGCAATGTTTGCTACTTAATGCCTTTTGTGGGAGTGATAAGTAAGGTGGTTGGGGAAAGAAGATTGCCTTGTCGTTAACCCTGATTAATTGGGGCGCTGTGCCGGTTGTCACCCTAAGATGAGTAATTACTGAAATAGTTTTATTTAAGCACAATCGGAAGTAAAGCTTATATGGCCAAATCTTTACTTTTCAGGCCATCTTCAAACTTATGATTTGAAGATGACATCATAAGTTTAGCCAGATTTATGATGTTACTGATTATCTTCAGTCAGGATCAACATTGTAGGGAGCTATATGTTGACTTGGCGAGTGAACCGAAGATGAATCAAGCAAAGACACGAACCATTTTACTGTTTGTAACTCTATATTTGCGGTTTTGCCCTCAAAAACGTCAATATAGGCCCCCAAAAGGCCTGTTTTCGACACTACTCCTTAATTATTTCAACTAGTTAACGTGGCCCGACCCCAGCGGCTAACCCCAGCGCCCCCCCCTCTTAACCTTAAAAGTTTCTCATATCACCATGAGCTTTTTGAAGAATATTCTTCGTCATGATATGGGACTTTAGATGATTTTATGTATTCCCAACGATCACCCCTCAACGCCTCTTCGTCTCTCCCCCAATCGTATGCTCTTGATATCAAATGGATATTTGGTGAAAGCATAGCTAGCCATTAAACTTGGCACGTTAATCGCACTAGAATAAAGACAAACGGGCTAGCAGCATATTTAAAGTGTAAGAGCCTACCAAATTTAAATTCAAGAGGTCAAACAATGAAGAAACTAATAATAGCAGTAGCAGCGGTCGGGTTGTTAGGTTTTGCCGGCATCCAGATAGCTTCAGCGCACGGTGGTTATGCTAGAGGCAATGACTACGGATATTGTGGCCAGTATTACGATGGTGATAATACCAAAGACGATGCGACCCTAGAAAAATTTCGTTCTGAAACGAACGATATCCGTAAGGGTCTCGTGGTTAAGAAAAGCGAGCTAACTGCTCTTCTACGGCAGGACAACCCGAATGAAAAAAGGGTAGCACAGCTCAGCGGTGAGGTTTTCGATCTGGAAAACGAACTGAATAGAAAGGCGGCAGACAAAGGTATTACCGGTCGATCCAGCTATGGTCATGGTCCAAGTATGATGAGGGACAATGGTCGCTGGAACGGTCGACATATGATGGATTGGTAACGATCCTCTTAGTTTTTCTCTCCCTCCCTTCAAAAGGCAACGCTCTTCCGTAACCCCTGGGAAGAGCGTTGTCTGTTTCATGCACCGATATTCACATCATGCCATTCTCAAGTCAGCAGCCTGAATATTATGGTACATATTTTAATTAAAAAGAAAAATTTAAGCTGTCCGCCAGACATCATAAATAAACCAAGATTTATGATGTTACTGATTATCTTCAGTTAGGATCAACATTGAAGGGAGCTATGTTGACTTACTACAGAAAGATCAAAAGCTTCCCCCTTGTCCATTCGGGGTTTAAGGCAATAAAGCTTAAAGGTATCTTTTGATGCCGAAAAGTGGCCTCTAAGGCCAGAAAAGGCCTCTTTTTATAGACAAATAAAAGTATTTTCACAATTAGTTAACTTGGTCCGACCCCGGCAGTACGGCAGTAAGATCGCGACCATCTTAAGCCCACCCGTAAAAAGCATAGTTTTTAATCTTCCCGCAATTAACAGGAATTCTCCGGAAATTCTCAGGCTTCAAAGAGGATTAGGTTCTCCACCTCATGGACGATGCCGATTTTCTTGCCAATCCGGTGGTTATGATGGCTTGGCACCAGGGAGAGAACCTCGTCGCCGCTGTTGAGCCGCAAAGTATAGAGTATGCTCGGTCCGCGGAAGTTTTTCTTGATGATTTCAGCTTTTACAGGACTGTTATCGTCATGGACTACATCTTCGGGTCTAATTAAGACATTTGCTGGGCAGCTGTTTTTGCAAGGATAGTGGAAGTCTCCTTCCAACAGGCCAAGACCGGTCTCCACTTTTTTATCGTCGACCACTTGACCGGGCAACAAAACTCCCTCACCGACAAAGTCAGCTACCAGTTGATTAACAGGTCGATGGTAGAGATTGTAAGCAGTATCCCACTGTAGAAGATCTCCTTCATAGATCACTCCGGTCTTGTCCCCCATCGCAAAGGCCTCATGCTGATTATGGGTAACCATTATTGCCGAGGTACCATATTTCTTTAAAATATCCCGGACCTCGACCGAAAGTTTTTCCCGCAAGGTAATATCAAGGTTGGAAAACGGTTCATCCATCAACAGAAGATTCGGTCGGGGGGCCAGGGCTCGAGCCAAAGCCACCCGCTGCTGCTGGCCACCGGACAATTCGTGGGGGTATTTATTCGCGACCTCAGTTAAACCGACAACTTCAAGAAGGTTGTGAATTTCTGCATCCTGTTCGGCTTTTTTTGTTTTATGCAGGCCAAAGGCAATATTGCGATAGACATCAAGATGAGGGAATAGAGCATAGTCCTGAAAGACAACCCCTATCTGCCGTTTATCCGGGGGCGTCAGGGTGTCGGCAGCTGAAGCTACTGCCCCGTTGATAGTGATCGTGCCGGCAGAAATTTCTTCAAATCCGGCAATAGCCCTTAGGATAGTGGTCTTGCCGCAACCACTGGGACCAAGAAGACAGCCTATTTCACCTTCCTCTAGGGTCAGGGAAAGATCCTTTATAATGATTGAGCCGTCATAGGATTTTTTGACATTTTTAAGTTCGACAATATTCTTCATCAGCATAACTTCCTTACGGGTCAACTCTTGTCCATCTGTTTGGTCAGAAAAATTAGCGGAATTATGCCACCGGCCACCAGGGCAACGGCAGGGAGGGCGGCTCGCTGCCACTCTCCTTCCGAGGTAAGCTCAAAGATCTTTACCGCCAAGGTATCCCAGCCAAAGGGGCGGGTCATCAGGGTAATAGGCATTTCCTTCATTACGTCGACAAAGACCAGAATGCCCGCAGTCAATAAACCGCTTCTCAGGATGGGGACATGGATCTTTCTAATCATCTTCACCCCCGTGATTCCAAGACTCTGGGACGCCTCATCAATGCTGAGAGTAATCTTCTCCATCGATGAATGGACACCGTTATAGCCAGCCGCCATAAATCTGACCGCGTAGGCCAGAAGCATGGTCAGGATCGTGCCCTGAAAAAGGATAGTCGTTTCGATTCCCATTGCTCCTGTAATAGAAGCAAGCTGTTTGTCAAAGAGAGAGATAACAATGACCAAACCCACGGCCAGAACAGTGCCCGGCAAGGCATAGCCCAGGGTGGCAAGCCGAACCAGAAAAGAAGTCACCCTCCCGGGATGCTGCCGCTGAACGTAAGCTAGCAAGAGGGCACAGCAGCAGATAAAAATGCCAGCCATGCCTGAAAGTAGCAGGGAATGGCCCAGGTAAACTACATAAGCGGTGTCGAAATCAGCAAAACCGTCCAGACACCAGAGCATCAGCTGGCCGAAGGGTAGAATAAAGGCAGTTAACAGGACAATTGAGGCAAAAACCGAGGCACCCCAGCCGGCAGCTCCTTCCAGTTTGAGAAGCTTAACCCTGTTGGTCACCCGGGCCGACTCCGAGTATTTACGACCGCGACGTAACCTTTGCTCTAACAGGAGAACTGCCAGAACGATGATAACCAGGAGAGAAGAAAGCTGCGCAGCTGCGTCGATTGAGAAAAAACCGTACCAGGCCTTATAAATGGCGGTGGTAAAGGTATCATAATTAAAAATAGAGACGGCACCAAAATCGGCTAAAGTTTCCATCAGAACCAGCAGGAGACCTCCGGCGATCCAGGGTCTGGCCATGGGTAGCGCTACCCTGAAAAAAGCGGCAAAAGATGTGCAGCCGAGGGATTGAGCCGCCTCGATAGTCTGCTTTCCCTGGGCGAGAAAAGCACTACGTGCCAGCAGATAAACGTATGGATACAACGCCAGACTCATAACCAGAATTACTCCGGCCGTGGAGCGAATATCAGGAAACCAGACGCTTCTTCCCAATAGGTCCCGCAAAAAGGTCTGCACTGGTCCGGTGAAGTCAAAGATCCCTAAAAAAACGAAAGCCAGCACATAGGTCGGCATGGCAAGCGGCAGCAGCAGAGCCCATGAAAAGATGCGGCGACCGGGGAAATCACATGCCCCGGTGAACCAAGCCAGGCTGACTCCCAGAAACCCGGTCAACCCCACCACGCCACCGCCGAGGAGAACGGTGTTGACCAAGAGGTCGGCCAGCAGGTTTTCCGCCATATGCTGCCAGATTTCAAGGGCTGGTCTGGTCCAGGACAGAACAATAACTGACAGGGGCAACACAGTAAGCAAAGCAATCAGCCATGCCGCCCCTTTCCAGATATTAATTCTTCCTGTAGACGTGTGGCTCGGCATCTTATTTATAACCTGCCTTGTCCATTAACATAATGGCTTTACCTTGCAAGGCTCCAGCCTGGCCGAGATTCATCATGTTCTGCTTGAAAGTCCCCCAGGCTTGAACCGTTGGGTGCGGGGTATTCTTCGGGTTGACCGGATACTCCATATTGACGTCGGCAAACATATTCTGGGCTCGCTCTGATGAGAGCCATTCCAGAAATTTAACCGCCTCTTCGGGATTTTTTGCGTGGGTTGTCACCCCGGCGCCGGACACATTGACATGGGTACCACTGCCTCCCTGGTCAGCCCAGAAAATAGCCAGCGGCAGATTCGGATTCTTTTTGATCAGCCGGCCGAAATAGTAGGTATTGACTATCCCGACATCACCAAGACCGGCAGCAATCGCCTCCATGACCTTGGTATCATTTGAAAATGGCTGTGCGGCAAGATTGGCCACCCAGCCTTTAACAATTTCAGCAGCCTCATCGCTGCCATGTTCGGCGATAAGCATCGCAACCAGGGACTGGTTGTAGACTTTTTTCGAAGTTCGCAACAACAGCCGCTTA
>DAOVJK010000232.1 GCA_030673265.1 Pseudomonadota bacterium
CCCATCTCCCTGGCGATCTTCAACAAGGATGCCCATAGCAAATCATACGATCATCTGAAAGATATCTTCCGGCCCGGCCATGGCGATATCTCTTACCAGAAAAAATACGGCATTCGGGACCATCGCGGTGGCGGTCGGGCCTCGGCCCGGGAAACTGCGGCCCGGGTAGCGGCCGGCGCCATAGCCAGAAAACTGCTGAGCGAGGCTGGAATCGATATTAAGGCCTATACCGTGGCTTTGGGCGGCATTGCCACCGAGCGGCGTGATCTGGCGGAGATCGACAATAATGCTTTGCGTTGTCCAGATCCGGAGACAGCCGCCAAAATGGCAGAGAAGATCGTTAAGATCAGAAAAGAGGGCGATACTCTGGGTGGCATTGTCGAGATTCTTGCCAGTGGTTGTCCAGCCGGTCTCGGTGAGCCGGTCTTTGACAAGCTCGATGGTGAACTGGCCCGGGCTTTGATGTCGATCGGGGCAGTCAAAGGTGTCGAGATCGGCGCTGGTTTCGCGGCGGCGGCGATGACGGGCTCCGAAAATAATGATCCGATCACTCCGGATGGTTTTAAAGGTAATAATGCCGGCGGTATTCTGGCCGGGATTTCCAGTGGCCAGGATATTATTGCCCGGGTGGCAGTCAAGCCGATCCCTTCGATCGGCAGAGAGCAGGAGACCATTGATCTTGACGGCAAGCCGGTTAAGATCAAAATAGGCGGTCGCCATGATATCTCGGCGATCCCGCGGATCATCCCGGTCTGTGAGGCGATGGTCGCTTTGACCCTGGCCGACCATCTGTTGAGACAGAGAACTATCCGCTAGCCCGCATATCAGGCGCAAAGTGGCGTGTAATGTGTTGTGACTGCCAGCACAAGGCAGCAGGCGCGATAAAGAACCAGCCGGTAGCGCAGGCCCCTGGATGCGCAGATTACGATTGATATGACTATCTAAATCCAAACAAAGCGGAAATGGCCATGGCGAAGAAGAAAGCGCAAAAGATATTTATCCTGACCAGAGAGTATGATGGCCTGGCCGGGGCCGGTGGGGTCAAGGATTTTTCCCGGCAGCTGGCCGAAGCGCTGGTCCGCAAGGGGCGGCAAGTCAGTGTCCTGATGCCGCTTTACGGATTTATCGATCCCCAGCAGTTTTCTTTTAAAAAGACCGGTAACACTTTTGCGGTCGACCTGCCCTATGTTGGACGTTTTCGTCGTGAAACGGTGACCATCTGGTCGGCAGACATCAACGGAGTTACAGTTTATCTGTTTGATACCGCTCGTTACCGGGAGAAGCTCGATGTTTACGTTTACACCGATGAAGATAGCGGTGAAGATCCTCAGAAGCAGAAGGGCATGGCCCATTACGACTTTTTTGCCATGAACGTTCTTCTCCAGAAGGCGGCCATTGCCATGATCATCCGGATGGATGAAAAACCGGATGTTATCCACTGTCAGGATGGTCATACCGCTATTTTGCCGGCGATGATCCGGGAGATCGGCGGCTATCGCCATTACTTCGGAAAAACTGGCTGCGTTGTTACCGTTCATAACGCTGGCCATGGTTATCACCAGGAAATCACAGATCTGGCCTTTGCCGAAACAATCACCGGCCTGCCCTCCCGCATAATCCTCGACAATCTGTTGGGGGGTAATTTTGATCCCCTGTTGGCGGCTTCCTCTTACAGTGTGATGAATACCGTCAGTGAGAATTATGCCCGGGAGTTACGGGAAACCGATGACGATTCTATGACCGGCTGGTTTGGTCATAAACTACTGGATCGGGGTGTGGTCCTGGAGGGGGTTACTAACGGCATTAATCCTGCTAACTATGATCCAGCCTTTCCCGAGCGGCTTGGCCTGACCGCCGCTTTCGCTCCGGAGAAAAAAAGTTTTGCCGGCAAAGCCCGGGGCCGGGCGACCCTGATTAAGGAGCTTGCTGTTGGCAAACAGCAAGTGGTCGAACAGACCGGTTATCTGGACTCCAAGCCCAGTCAGCCCCTTTTTACCTTTGTTGGCAGGTTAACCCCCCAGAAAGGGGTCGATAAAATGATCGGCGCCCTTGAAACCCTGTTGCCCATGGATAAAAAATTTCAGGTACTTATTCTGGGCAGTGGCTCGCCTGAAATCGAAAAGCAGCTGATCCGGTTGGCCAGTGACGAGAAATATCGGGGCAGGATTTGCCTGCTGTGCGGGTATGATCAGGTGATGGCCAACCGGATCTACGCCGCCGGAGATTTCCTTCTGTTGCCCTCCAAATATGAGCCTTGCGGGCTGACTGACTTTATTGGCCAGCTGTTTGGTAATCTGCCGATTGTTCATCATATCGGCGGGCTGGTAAAGGTCATCGATGGTGAAACTGGTCTCGCCTACCGCGACCATAATTCGGCGGCTTTGATGGGGGCCATCCTGAAGGCCTTGGTGCTGTTTCGCAAGTCGCCGGAAAAAATCCACGATATGCGCCAGGCCGCTGTTCGCCACATTCAAAAGCATTACACTTGGGATATCGTGGTTGAGCGTTATCTCAAGCTTTACGCTAAGGCGATGAAGATAGCCGGCGATCTCTGATTGCGTCGTATACTTGAATTTTTTACGAGGCGAGCCTCTTCAGATTGTTTTCCCGGGCTGGGAAATAACAGTATTGGCAGGTATATCGGCCCCTGCCGTTTTAAAAAAAATACTTGCTCCCCGCCCAGCTTTTTATGGTAGCCTTATATGCACGGAGGATTTTGGAGAGTTAGTCTCCTTTGCCAATTAAGAAACAAAAGTGGCCATTATGAAAAATAACAATAAATGCTGTTTGTATGCCTTCGTTGCCGTGGTTATTGCGCTGCTGGTTATTGGTTCATTCTGGGGTTATGGTTTGGGTGACTGGGGTTTGTACAGTTGGCTTGGGGCCCTGGTAATTATAGTTGCCGTCCTGGTATGCGCGAGATGCAAACGGGCAGATAAGCAGGAATAAGCAAAACAGGTAATTCGCTGATTGATCGGGCATTTTTTTGGGCCCGTATTTTATAATTTAGGGAGAAAACCGATGACAATTCGGGTTGGGATTAACGGCTTTGGCCGGATCGGCAGGTCGATTTTCAGGGCGTCTGGCCAGGATAGTGTTTTTGACGATATTGAAATTGTTGCCATCAATGACCTTACCGACAAGACGACTCTGGTCCATCTGCTGAAATATGATTCGGTCATGGGCATTTTTGCTGCGGAAGTCAAAGCCGATGAGAAAGGACTCACTATTGATGGGCGGCCGGTGACAATCTGCAACCATCGTAATCCGGCTGATATTCCCTGGGCTGATCTCGGGGTTGATTATGTGATTGAAGCTACCGGCCTCTTCACCCATTCCGATACGGCCAGTGCCCATCTGGATGGCGGCGCCGGCAGAGTGGTGATTACGGCCCCAGCCAAGGGCGAGGTCAAGACCATCGTCATGGGGGTCAACGAAGATGAATATGATACGACCGAACATCATATCGTCTCGAACGCCTCCTGCACTACAAATTGTCTGGCGCCGGTGGCCAAGGTCATTCTTGATCGTTTCGGGATCAAGACTGGCTTGATGACGACAGTCCATGCCTATACCAACGATCAGCGCATCCTGGATTTTCCCCATTCTGACCTGCGGCGGGCCCGGGCGGCGGCGATGTCAATGATTCCGACCAGAACCGGGGCGGCGGCGGCTGTTGCGCTGGTTCTTCCTGAGCTTAAAGGTCGCTTTGACGGCCTGGCGATCAGGGTCCCGACCCCAAATGTTTCAGTCGTAGACGTTGTAATGGAGGTAGAAAGGGAGACAACCATCAGTGAGGTCAACCAGGCCTTGCAGGAAGAGAGCAACCGTTTTCTGGGCTTCTCGGATGAGCCGCTGGTCTCGATTGATTATCAGGGTAACCCCCACTCTTCGGTGGTGGACGGGATGTCGACCAAGGTGATTGGTTCATCGGTCAAGGTCCTTAGTTGGTACGATAATGAATGGGGTTATTCCAACCGGGTGCTGGATCTTATTCTCCATATGGAGTCGCAAAAACTACTTTAAGCACCAGGACAGACCGGTAGTTGTCGTGGCTGAAATCGGAAAAAATAAGAGTTGAGGCCATTTCTTCATTGCGGGTGCCGCGCTGACGTGGCAAGCTGCTATTGTCGCCCGCATATTTATTACGAACCATCGCAAATAAACAGTGCCTTCTTTTTCGGGAGTTGTCCGTCTCAATAAAACCAGTAACTATTCAGCAGCGCCGCTTCACGGCTGTTCCAGTTGTGCGCAGGTAAGCGAGTCTGCGAGACTCCGAGCAGACAGATGAACTATTGTTTGCTATGTGAACCAGCCAGATCGTGTGCAGGTAAACGTAGCCTGGGATTCCTTGCTTGCCGGGATGGAGTGCAGTTGAATAGTTACGAAAACCAAAGCTGCTGACCATGACCGAAGAAGTCAAATCTGTTATAGAATCAGACGCCCTGAAAGCAAACCTGCTGGAGACTGCGGTAAGTGAGGTCGAGATCGACCCTGCCTTGGCGGTGGTGCAGGAGATCGTCAAGCCCTATAAGGGTATTGCCCGGAACCTCCATTATCTGCTCTACGAGATCAGTCATCCCTTCCGAAACTGGACCGTAATTATCCCGAAATTGCGGGCTTTTGTCCTCAAAAATCTACACCATTACCGCCGACATGAACTTGGCCCCGAGGCCATGGAAAGGTTTTGTGACCTTTTTCTGCTGGCGATTGCCGAGACCCAAAAGAATGAGGCGCAACTGGCTATGGCCATGGAGTCTCTTCTTGCCTATCTTGAAAAATCCGTCGCCACTCTTAACCAGCAAGAAATTCCCGCCTATGAGCCGTCTCTGGCCTTTTGTTTTATGAACCTGCAGCAACTTGAAGATAATGTCATGCTTTTCATGGTGCAGGGGCATCATCCGATCAAGAAAATTGCTACTATAATGTTGGGTCTGGTCGGGGATGAGACGCGGTACGACTTCAGTCCTCTGGCCAGTTTGTTGAAGAAGATCTTGCAACTTAATTACGACTACTGGCTTGACGAAGAAGATCCCCAGCCATGGTTTGCGGCCGAGTGCGGCGACCTGTGCAGCGGTTGGCAGGCGGGGCGACTCTTTAATGCCATCTCTCACCAGCAGA
>DAOVJK010000273.1 GCA_030673265.1 Pseudomonadota bacterium
CTTCATAAAGGAAAAAGCAGTCAGGCGCAAACCATTGCGGATTATTCGGCAGAAGCCTCTGATACTCTTGTGGGCATGGCCCCTGATCAGAGTTGCTACAATAACCACGACTAGAACAACGATTGCAATTGACAGTATTGGATTGTTGGGGACGATGTTGAAAATTGGTGACGACACGGCAACCTCCTTTGCTGTAAAGTTACAGACATAGATCAAAAAAGATGGGATGATCGATTGTCTCTATATGCGTTTCCTCTTGAACAACCTGAAGCACCAACATTATGTGCTTGACGAAGAATATCCATCTTCTTGGCACCTTTTTGCAATCTATTCTTTTCCAGCATGCCTGTCAAATTTTTAGAACATTCAGACCACTGCTTTTATCATTAATTAATAAACAATGGCTTCTTTCGTTTTTGAAACTATTAGGTGCAACAGAAGTGTGAAAATTACCAGAGAATTCCCCTTGACCGGGGAAGTTGATTTGTACTATTTTGGCAGTTTGGGTTGCAAGACAGATCTTGGCTGGTGCATATTGAAAGAGGGTATAGAAATGATGCGAGGATATATTAAATTGTTATTGTTGCCGGGATTGTTTTTGCTGTCGGCTTTGATGTTTGTTGGCAATGCCAAAGCTGCTGATTTTGTGATGACTCTCAAAAGCGGCACAGTCCAGCTTGCTGATGATACCCAGAAACTTGACAATGAGATCAGGACTTTTGATCAATCCAGCGTCAAGACCCTGGCTGTTGGCTGGGAGATCCGTAATGCCAGGGATGTAGGGCTGGGCATGGAATATATTACCTTCGAGCATGATTTTAGTTCGCCATCCTCTGACGGTTATACCAAAACGCAACTCTATCTGTTCAGTGCCAGGAAATATTTCAGTATGGGTGAAATAGTTCGTCCTTTTGGCGGTATTGGTCTGGGGTGGGGCTACAGCAAGTTCAGTCGCGATGGCGATGTTGATCGGGACTTGAATTACGTCCTGCAGATTGCTGCTGGCGTGGAGTTCCAGTTGGCAGAAGAATTTGGCATTTTTATTGAAGGCAAGGGCCTTGCATCCGGGACTGATGGCGATAGGGAGAACGAGTTTGATTTTTCCGGGCCGAGCCTGATGGCCGGGGTCAGTGTTATTTTTTAACGGTAAGGTTTGTTGGTGCCGAATACGCGAAGAGATTTTGTGTATCTTGGGATTTTTCAAAAAAGGCTAAAAGCTGACCTTTGACCCCCTTGGTTCTTATTTTTGCTGAAGTCTTAAAATAATTTGAAAGAGGTAGGGTCATTATGAGTGGGGTTAATCGTAAATTGATATTGCTTTTTACCGTTGGTCTGCTGCTATTTGCCCCTGTCGGGTCTGGAGAAATTTTCGCCGCTGCCGGTGACCAGATTGTGACCGGTAAGGTTGTCAAAGGTGGCTTCGGGCGCTTTGTACTGCGCACTCGAACAGGCAATAAAACTTTCAATACCGGCCGCATAACGAAATATGAGCCAGCTGATTTCAGGGCCCGTGCAGGGGATAAGGTCCAGGTTACTTATTTTAACAAGGACCTGCTCGGCAAGACGATCCAGGCTGTCAGTCATTTGAAACTTATCAAGGCCAATCCGGACCTCAAGGAGCCAGCCAATCCAGCTTTTGGCACTATCAAGGAGGCAGGACGCCGGGCCTTCTACATTTATATCTCCAAGAACGAGAAGGCCTGGAAGTTTGAGGTTGCCAGGGGCTGGAAAGTAATCCCCAAGGGTTGGACCCCGGCTGTCGACGATAAGGTCAAGATCACCTATAAAAAGGTTCCCGCCCGCTTTAGCGACGGCGTAGTTTATCAGATCAAGATCCTGGAGAAGCTGTAATGCACCCATCCCCGTGGGTATAGAAATGCCTACGGGGTCTCATTCACGTTGTCTTCTCAGCTATTGCACGTCCCACCTTCAATTTTCGGGAAGCCAGCCAAGCTGAAGCTCTGACCGCAGCCGCAGGTGGTTTTCGTGTTGGCATTGGTGAACTGCAGTCCGCCGTTAATCAGGTCGTCGGAGTAGTCGATGACCAGACCTTCCAGGTATTTCGTGCTTTCTTCAGCCGCAACAATACGAATCTTTCCTGCCGTCAGGACCACGCGTTCGTTGTCTTTCATCTCTTTGCCGATGTCAGCGCTGTAAGTAAGACCGGCACAGCCGCCTTCCGTCACCCCGACCCGCAGGAACTGATCATCCGCCAGTTTGTTGTTCAACATTGTCTCGGCTTTCTCATTAATGGTAATATTCATAAAATCCTCCATGTCTAATTTGTAACAAGTATTTCTAAAGATATTGATTGAGGGCTAAAAAGTCCAGGGCTGGCCATGCGAAGACTAGAGGTTTTCGCCAGTTTTATACAAATATTGCTGAAAGCCGACAAAAGCCTGCCATTATGACTGTTTTGTCAATCCGGACAATTTAGTCGAAACGAAAATTAAATACCTGAAAAACTTAAAGTACTCCACTGGAATATCTGGTAATGATTTTGTCATGTCTTATCCGTGGCTGAAAAGTCTGTCTAAAGTAATTTGAAGGGTCATTGTGACTTCCCCTCAAGATTCCTGCCGTTTGTTTAAACAGTAATATCGTAGACTAAATAAAAATCAGTTTTGGGTGAAAGGTAGGTTTGCGTCATGATTGCCACATTTTAATATTGCATCTTGTAGTCGAGCTGTTATTTTACCCGGACATTTGCGACCATACCTCTTAATAAAGGGTTTTTCCCCGTGTAGTGTAAGGGAAATATAGCCGATTTTTTTGCCGATGAGACATCGGAGCCATAAGTAAAACAGGAGACAGTCAATGGATTATCGGGCGACGCTCAACCTGCCCCAGACCAAATTCAAGATGAAGGCTAATCTGGCCCAGCGCGAGCCGGAATTCTTGAAGAAGTGGGATAAGGAAAAACTCTACGAAAAGTTACTGGCGGTCTCCGCCGATCGTCCTTCCTACGTCCTCCACGACGGCCCTCCGTATGCTAACGGCCATCTTCACATGGGCCACGCCCTGAACAAGATTCTCAAGGATATAATCCTGCGTTCCAAGCGGATGAACGGTTTTCAGTGTGCGTTTGTTCCCGGTTGGGATTGTCATGGCCTGCCCATTGAACTTAACGTCGATAAGGAACTTGGCGCCAAGAAGAAAGAGATCAGTAAGCTGGCCTTTCGCAAGGCCTGCCGTAAATATGCCGGCAAATGGATCAAGACCCAGAAAAAGGAGTTCCAGCGTTTGGGGGTCCTCGGTGACTGGGACAATCCTTATCTTACTATTAATTATACCTATGAGGCGGCCACGGCCCGGGAGTTTAACAAATTCCTGATGTCCGGCTCGGTGGTTCGCAGTAAAAAACCGGTTCACTGGTGCCCTTCCTGTCAGACGGCGCTGGCCGAGGCTGAGGTAGAGTATGATAATCATATTTCCGATTCAATCTACGTTAAATTCCCGGTTGTCGGCGAGATCGAGGATGTGATTCCCGGGGCGGCCGGGCTAGAGGTGTCGGCGGTGATCTGGACTACCACCCCCTGGACTTTGCCTGCCAATCTGGCTGTGGCTTTTCATCCTGATTTTACCTATGCGGCGGTCAAGGTCGACAACGAAATCTGGATTCTGGCCGAAGGCTTGGTTGAACAGGCCTTTGCTGAATTCGAGATCGAAGACTATCAGATCCTTAATACCTTCTCGGCCACGGCCCTTGAAGGTCGCAAGTGCCGCCATCCTTTTCTGGACCGGGATTCGTTGATGGTGCTGGCCGACTATGTGACCCTTGAGACCGGTACCGGCTGTGTTCATACCGCCCCCGGTCATGGCCGTGAGGATTATCTGACCGGGATTAAATATGGTCTGGATATCCTCTCGCCGGTTGATAACCGTGGGGTTTTTACCGCTGAAGCCGGGCCTTATGGCGATCAGTTCTATAAAAAGGCCAATCCGCTGATCTGTGAAGATCTGCAGAAAAGCAACCACCTGATCAAACACAGCTCCTTTTCCCACAGCTACCCCCATTGCTGGCGCTGCAGGAAGCCGGTGATTTTCCGGGCGACCGAGCAGTGGTTCATTGGCATGGAGAAAAATGATTTGCGCGAGCGGGCCTTGAAGGCGATCCGCGAGGTGCAATGGGTGCCAAGCTGGGGGATGGATCGGATCTATGGCATGGTTGAGACCAGGCCTGACTGGTGTTTGTCCCGGCAGCGGGCCTGGGGCGTGCCGATTACCGCTATCCTCTGTCGGGATTGCGATACCGTCCAGAATA
>DAOVJK010000251.1 GCA_030673265.1 Pseudomonadota bacterium
AACAGAGATCATCGCGATCTTCGATTATTCAGGGCCCTAAACTCTTTTGAGCCCCCGATTTATGTCCTTTTCTTCACTATCGCCGGAATCCATCTCGACCTTAAAACTTTGGCGGTGACAGGTTGGCTTGGCTTTACATACTTCTTCTGCCGAACCATAGGCAAAATCGTCGGAGCGAGGGTTGGCGCCAAGCTAACCGCCGCACCCCAAACGGTAAAACGGTATCTCGGCATGGCCCTTGTTCCTCAGGCCGGAATTGCCATCGGTCTTATCTTCTTAATCAGCAATGACGAGGCCTTAGGGGATTTTTCCATTATCATTACTCCCGTCGTCCTGGCCGGGGTAGTTTTATCTGAGCTGATTGGGCCAATCCTTGCCAAACAGGCTATTTATCTGGCCCGGGAGATTCCTGAGCCAGGCAAGAGTAGAGAACTGCCCTCCATTTCCCAGGGAGACCAGGAGGGACCAAGTGCCCCCCCGGGCGTGCCGATGGTGCCCTGGACCTGGGACAAACTCTCCCCACCTTTTACACAAGATGGCGTGGTAATCTTCGGGGCCAATCACCTGGCCACAACCAGGGCCCTTGCCAGAATGGCGGCCATTTTTGCAAATTATTATGGTGCCTACCCCATGGCCGTCAGGATTATTCCCGAATTGCATAACAAGCCCGAGATTTCGCAGGAAAATGATAACGACATTATAATGACTGCCAAAGCCGAAACGGCGACCATGGGCCTGGAGCTATACACCGTCACTCAACAAAGTGACGACATTGCCCAGGGGATATTGGCCACCGCCAGACATAATCGGGCTCGCGGCATTGTTCTCGGTCATTGCCAGGACATGACCCCGACAGCTTTTCAAAAGGTGATTGGTGAAGTGACCAGCCAGGCTTCTTGCCCGACCATGGTAATCAAATTTACCGGAATCCTGCATAGCGAAAGGATTTTAGTGCCGGTTGTGGACATGCAGGAACTGTACGCGGTAAAAGATGCGGTAAGGGCTCTGGCCATCGTCGGGCAGCACCAGATAACCCTGCTGCATCTCTTGCCTTCTTATGAAACATCAAAAACAATCGCCAAGGCCGAGAAGAAATTGCAAAGATGGGCCGAGCGGGGAAACCTTGCCGAGGTTATCAAGTGCCGAGCCATTGCCACTGATGCCCGCCAGGAGACAATCACCGATGAGGCGGAAAACCACGACCTGGTAATTATGGCCGCCCCGACCATGCAAGGTCTGCAAAGGCTGTTTTTCGGTTCCCTGGCCCATACCGTAGCCGGTAAGTGCAGTAAAACCGTGATAACCGTCTATCCTCCGGCAACTTAATGAGCACAACCTACCCAGAGGAACGAGTACCCCCTACAAGGCATATTCTCTGGAGAACTTCCAGCAGATTCAGATGATTATCCAAGCCGCTGGCATCAGCCGAGGTGGTTAAATATGCCAAAAACCACTTATCTGACCGGCTATTTACCGCAGATTTTTCCGGCTTCCTCGTAAGGTTCGGTCAGAAAATTTAGCAAGAGATCCACTTCTTTTTCCAGTTCGGCACTGTTATTAAAGCGATTTAAAGCAGTTTAAACTTGTTTTTAGACAGCCAAAGCATCACGGGAAAACCAGCCCTTTGCCATTCTCTCTCTTTGGTTAATCGCTTGCAAGAGAATAGTTGTGCCAGAGCGCTGGACACAGGGTCACTAAAACTGCATGAGGAAACCGCGCGTGGTAATCCCAGATGGAAATTCCAGTAATGCGCGCTCACGAGCTTGGCGAAATTTTTCCAGGCTTTAACGGGTGGTCTGCCCTTTAATATAATGTCTGTCATATTCAATTTGTTTGTAAAGGCCGCTGGGTGCGCTTGCGATGCCGCCAGCAGTGATGTAATCAGCTATAGATAGACGGCTTTAAAAGAAAATGTTAAAAAAATGGGGATCTTTGGGTTTATTTATTGACCGGTATTATTTTTTCGAGTATATTTACGAGCAACCAAAGATGGTTATTGTGTTGTCCCATGATAACACTTAATATTTTTAGACTTCCATAGTCGATGATTCCCTAACTTTTCTGGTACTCCGAGTCAATTACCCCTTAAATTTTCTTACACTTTCATGTCTACCTCTCTTAAATATTTTTCTACGCTCACTGTTCTTCCGAGCCAGGAGCTCAGCAGATCAGGTTTTTCCCTGAAAGGTTTATACTGTCAGAATTTTACTGGATTTTTTTGTCTTGCTCTTGCCCTTCTAGGCGCCGTGGTTTTGCGGTTTCCCAAAAAAAAGCTTTTGAAAGAGGAGGAAAAGATTCTGGGATTTAATTCCCAGCGACTGGTATTGGGGGCGGACGCTCCCCGTGTTTTGACACGCGCTTTGCGTGACATGAAGTCAAAGATAAAAGTAGTCAACGAGAAAGGCAAACTCACCTGAAAGGTGAGGACGCAAAACTACCGGCCTAAGTCTCCTGGTGAGGAGATACGGCAGCGGGGTCGCCGAATGGCTATTTCAGCCTTCGGTATTGTTCATTTTTTTTCCGGAGGTTCCGAAATGTCAGGTACAATCTTTTCTCACCGCTCACCCAAAACAGTCATTGCCCTTCTGTTTATCGCCCTGCTTAGTCTTGCAGGCTCAGCAGAGGCCGCTCAAAACGTAACCATCAGCTGGGTTCCGCCCTCTTCGGGAGATCCGGTCTCGGCCTATCGTCTGTATCAAGACAACCAGCTACTCTGTGAAACCCTTGACCCCACCGCACGTGAAATCACCTGTCCCGTGACCTTGGCCGAAGGGGGAAACAGGTTCACGGTCTCAGCGATTTATGCCTCTGCTACTGAAACCGCAACGGCTCCAACAGAATCTCTGCCGGGTGACGTAACAACGGTCAGCCCCGATCCAGCCACGACAAAACCTGTCGCAATTGAACCTGACAGCACAACAGCCGGTTCTGCAACTGAGCCCGTCGTCATCATCAATCAGGTTCCGCTTGCTTCCGTAATCGAGTCCTCGGTTGAAGAGGATGGTGCGCTCCATGACACCCTTGTCGGAATAGATGGTGACGGCGATGCTTTGAGCTACACAATTCTGAGTGCGCCTGCCGGTGGACAGGTCGAACTGCTCAATATGACTACCGGTGAATTCCGCTACACACCTGATCCCGATGCAACCGGGCAAGACTCTTTCCTTTATTCCGTCAGCGATGGCAAAGATGTTTCAAGCAGTGCGGTCGTGACCATCACTGTCCTGCCGGTCAATGATCCTCCTGTCGCCAGTGCCGGACCTGATCGGGTTGTAAACGAAGGGGAGACCGTCGCCCTTGATGCGACAAACTCCTATGATATAGACGATGAGTTACTGACCGTTTTATGGAAGCAACTGGATGGGCCTACTATCAGCCTCTCTGATCCGGCCGCCATTCAACCCCAGTTTGCAGCCATTGATATTGGCATGGACAGTGTGACTCTGACCTTCCAACTTACGGTGACCGACGCCCAGGGTCTTAAAGCAACCGATGTTTCCAGTGTCAACGTTGTCTTGGTGAATGAACCCCCGGTTGCCATTGCTGGTGAAGACCAGACAGCCTTCGAGGGCGAGCTGGTCATTCTGGACGCCTCTGGCTCAACGGATATTGATGACGGGATTGCCTCCTATTCGTGGATCCAGCTTTCCGGTCCGGCAATGACGCTTCCCGACAGCACAGCCATGCAGCCGAGCTTTAACGCTCCGGATGTCGGTCTGGCAGGAGCAAGCATGACCTATGAAATGACGGTCACCGATTTTGGTGGGCTTTACACCAAGGACACTGTTGTTATTAATGTTTCCCGGGTGAACACCCCTCCGGTGGCGGATGCGGGAGTCGATCAGGTCGTCTCTGCCGGGGGTATCGTGACTCTTGACGGCTCGCTCTCCTATGATGAGGATGATGGCATTGCCACAATCCAGTGGTCACAGAAAACGGGCATACCGGTAACATTCTCTGACCCAATAGCCCTGCTGCCCGAATTTAAAACTCCTGCAAATATCACTAAGCCGGTGACCCTTGTCTTTGAATTGATAATCACAGACTTCAGCGGTCTACAGCATACCGACAACTGCATTGTTGAGATTTTACCAGTACAGCCGTCTAATAGCCCGCGATCTGGATCGGGAGGGAGAACTGGCTGGGGACGGCGATCTTGATGCGCAGGATCAGGCAATCCTGCAATGGGCCTTACTCCCCTGCATTCGTGAAACTGGTTATCCTGAGAGTGCTGATCTGAACAGCGAAACATGTGTAACAATATCGACTGTCAGGATCTGGAACCGATACTTTCTTTAAAAAATTCTAATCTCTATGCTCTTCGGGGGATAATCTCCCAGCACCTGCCCCGGAGGATCTTCCCTCATTTTAACGGCCTGTCTGTGAATAATTCTTTGCGGGCAGGCCGTTTTTTGTTCGTACTGTGCAGAATGCTATCCATATTCCCCTGTTGCCCCCTTGTCGACCGTCATACCAGGTGACTTTCGTCGGCCCCATACTGTTTAAAGAGGCTTTGGGGACATTCTCCAAACTATAATAGTCTTTCAGGACAAAAGATAGTGACACACCTAACCCGCACATTTCACCAGTCGAGATGCCCGATTGCGAAACGCTCGATAGGCAAAGTATGATGTTTTCAGCAGGTAAGCGGCCAGAGGGAGACTCCGATACCTTAAGTATGCTGAAAGCCTTATACAGCAAATTCTGTACAATACCCCCTTGAGGGGTGCTATACGGATATATCGGCTGGCCCGCAGGGTGAGTAGTTTCGAAGTCTGCGCTATCTGA
>DAOVJK010000159.1 GCA_030673265.1 Pseudomonadota bacterium
CCAGACCAGGTCGGGTTTTCCCTTATTTTGCCACCTTACAACCACTTCTGTTTGCGATAACGTTTGGTTTCAGGTATTTGTGCACTACGAGGACTCGTTAGAAAGGTAGGAACGTGCTAGATTCAAGTAATGCCCTGTATTATCGCTTTTAGCCTGGCGCCTCTTTCTGGAGGCAGGCTTTTTGAGCTTAATGTTGCATTAGCTTAATTGTCGATTTCTGCTCTTGAGAGTGGCGGCTCAAAAATCAATACTCTCCTTTTTCTAATCAATAACGACTATGCCTAAAAAAACATTCTTAACAGATCATAAACGAAGTCTGCGGTTACCGGAGGGTTACGAGCCAACCTCTGCTGATCCTGGAATTACTGAAAGGCATCTGAGTCATAACTTTATCGTCGCGCCAGAGCAAAGGCCAGGCAACGGTAGCCTGGCCAGGTTTGAGGCAGGAGATCGCATATGAGTAAAAATGATAACGCAACCAGCATCCTTATCGTGGAAGATGAAGCAATCATCGGCATGGAGATCCAGGCTCGACTTGTGAAACTTGGTTATGATGTACCCGTGGTGGTGGATACTGGAGAAAAAGCCATCAAAGAGGCGGGCATCATGAAACCGGATCTGATCCTTATGGATATTTCTCTTAAGGGGGATCTGGATGGTGTGGAGGTCGCCAAAAACATCCAGCAGAGCCTCTCTATTCCCGTGGTTTTTCTGACCGCCAACACTGATGACCAGACCTTTCAGCGAGTTAAGCGCGCCAATCCTTTCGGTTATATCCAGAAACCATTTCAGGAGAGAGAGTTGCACAATGCCATTGAGATAGCCCTTTACAAGAGCCGAAAAGAACATGAAGTTGCACTCTATCAGAAACAACTGGCAAAGGCCCATGCCAACCTGGAGGAAAAGGTGCGGGAGCGTAGCGCCCAACTCAGACAGGCGCTTCTGGACGTACGAGAAGCCAATAGGGCACGGGAGGAGTTCCTGGCGAATGCCTCCCACGAACTCAGGACCCCCCTTAATGTGATTATTGGTTTCTCCGATTTAATGCTCGAAGCAGAGCCGGGTGACATGGTCCCGAAATTCCACAAATATGTCTCCCATATCCATGATAACGGTGGCCTACTCCTGGACATGGTTGACGATCTTTTGGAGTTCACCGACCTATCTGCCGGAAAGGTGGCATTGCAAAAGGTCCCTTACGACCTGTATGACCTGATACAAGTCAATACCGCCAAGAAAAAGGACCAGGCAGAAGACAAGGGGCTTGTGCTTGACCATGAGATTGATCCTTTAGTACAGCGCATGCAGGAGG
This sequence comes from Pseudomonadota bacterium, assembly GCA_030673265.1. GTDB lineage: Bacteria > Desulfobacterota > Desulfobulbia > Desulfobulbales > JAGXFP01 > JAGXFP01. The sequence continues at coordinate 1,313 of DAOVJK010000159.1, forward strand.
GAGATCCCGCCAAGCTATCGCGGGTGATTATCAAGCTTCTTGACAACGCTGTCAGGTTCACGAATTCCGGGAAGATATCCCTCAGGGTCGAAACAGTTCTTGAGGGCGATGAAAAGGGCTTTATCAGGATCTGCGTTGCTGACACCGGTGTCGGTATACCTGAAAAGCAACTGAATCGTATCCTGGATCACTTCGCCCAGGCAGATGCCTCCACCACCCGCCGTTACGGCGGCATGGGATTAGGCCTCGCCATAGCCAACGCTATCGTCCGGCTAATGGGGAGCAAGCTTTGTATCGAGAGCCAGGAAGGCAAGGGCAGCGTCTGCAGTTTTACCGTCCCATCTTGACCGCCCTGTAGCCCTATTGTAGCAATGGTGAAACGGGGTTGTTTGACGGCTTAGAAGACCCTTAATGTTTTAATGTCAATAACCGCCTTTTCTTTTGAGGCGGAGATTGCCGTCTTTTACCTGGCTGATTATTGCTGCTGGAAGAGCCCGCGGATCAATTGTAAAACATAGCGCCATATCAGCAGCTAGCCAGACAAAACCGCTGCACCCTCTTCTTCATACTTTAAAAGACCGACGGCCTGGCAAGGGAAGCATTGCCCAATCAAGGCCTCTTCAGCAAAACGATTCCCGGCATCAGCAAAGCAATCTCAACTCAGCAGACCAGAGCAATCAAGGCGTTGCTGTTATCTCTCTTTAGTTGCTATTCCGCTATTTCTATGGCAGGCCGTTGCTCTGACGCCTAGAGGCTGTGCGGCGCAGGTTAACGTTTAGTGGCGCTGCTATATCCGCCACGACCAAAAAAATAGTTTGTTTAGATTCAAGATGTTCGATAGATTTATACAAGAAGGGGCATTTTCAATTGACAGACATCACCAGGCCACTTGGATTTAAGAGATTATATCATCTGCTGATGGAATGCTCTCTGTAGCCAAGGCAATATCACCCGATAACTCTTGGGTTTCTGGAAAATATAATATATACAAATGAAAAAACTCAGCTGGGCAAATTTTGTTAACCGGCTAGCAATGACAGTTATCCACCCTGATAAAAGAGAGCGAATCTCTTGAACCTATTACGCAGAGTAAAGACAATGTTTAACATTCCGAATATTTCTTTTACCGAAAAAAATAAGGAAATAGTTTGGATAAGGTTAATGGCCTTGTCAATTGTTTTATGTTCTCTGCTTGGCAGTTTTTTTTATTTGAGAACCGAGGTGATCCTTAAGCAGAAGTTTGAATATCAAAGGGATAAGGACCTCTTATCTGCAAACCTGCAGCATGTAAACTCACAGCTTTTCTTTTTGAAAAAATATATAGAATTGCTGGCACAAGACAGTGCATTGTTGGCCCCACTGGTCAACCGGTCAGAAGAGTCGCTGCAATCCACAAATGCTAATTTAGATTTTGCCAAAGAAATTCTAGAGGCAGATGTCTGTTATCTTTTAGACCAGTCAGGAACTGTTGTCGCTTCGAGTAATAGAAAAAGTTCCAATAGTTTTGTCGGCAAAAACTATGCCTTCCGTCCATATTTTAAAAAGGCAATCAAGGGCAGTCCTTCAATTTACGTAGCGCTTGGCATTACCTCTCATAAAGTGGGAATTTATCTCAGTCACCCAATATATACCGATCAAGGAAAAGCAATTAACGGAGTTCTGGTTGTTAAGTTGGCAGCAGATCAATTTACCACAGAGTTAGCATCTAAAAATAGTGGGGTAATTGTAAACCTGGTGACCCCGGATGGGATGATCTTCTTCAGTACTGACAACAAATATGAGCTGAACTGGTTATGGGAACCTCAAGAGGCTGCGGTTAATAAGCTTAAAGAAAATCGCCAGTTTGGTCGTGGGCCATGGAGTTGGACCGGGTTTACAAAAATCTCAGACAATGTCGCTCTTGACAATAAAAACAATGCATTCCATCTCATGGGCTCGCAAATTGATTCTTTGCCAGGTTGGCAGGTGGTACTGATACACCCGAAAGAACAGCGTGCCGAATCGTTCATAGCATCCCTGCAAGTCAGTAATGACAAACTGGTCGTTATTACTATCTTATTGGCTATTTGGGGCATGGCCCTTTTCCTCTGTTTGTATACACGCAAGGGCATTATCAGACGTTATGCAGATGCAGGGGAGCTCAAAAAACTCTCTGCGGCCGTTACCCACAGCTCTGCCTCTGTTGTGATAACTGACCTGGCCGGAAACATCACATATGTCAATCCAAGATTTGAAGAGGTCACAGGCTTTACCGCTAAGGAGGCCCTTGGCCAAAACCCACGTATTCTAAATGCAGGTGTCCAGCCGCAGAGTTTTTATAAGGAGATGTGGCAGACATTATTGGCAGGAGAAGATTGGCATGGTGAAATGTGCAACAAAAAAAAGGATGGCTCACAATATTGGGAAGCGGCTTCCGTATCACCAATATTAAATAAACAGCATGAGATCACTCATTTTGTCGCGGTCAAAGATGACATCACCGCTCAAAAGCAAATTAATGTCGCCCTGAAAGAAAATGAGAACCGCCTGAAAAAAATATTAGCAACCGCCAATGAAGGCTTTTGGTTCATCGACAATCAGTGCAAAACCCTTGAGGTCAATGAAACACTTTGCCACATTCTCGATAGACCACCAGAAAAAATCATAGGCTGTTCAATTTTTGATTTCGTTGATGAAACAAATCGCCACATTTTTGAAGAGCAGATTGCCAGGCGTCATCAAGGCGAAACAGGCGCTTATGAGATCTCACTATGCCGCCCTGATCAGACTAACGTCCCTTGTTTGTTCAGCGCCTCACCGTTTATGGATGAAAAAGGCCTGAAAATTGGTTCATTTGCCTTGGTGACAGATATTACTGAGATCAAGTTAATGACCGAAGAGTTAAAACAGGCCAAAGAGGTGGCAGAAAAAGCAAACCAGGCTAAATCAGCATTTCTTGCGAACATGAGTCACGAGTTACGGACACCGATGAATTCTATCATCGGCTTTTCCCACTTGCTGGATACCAACGAAAAAGAGCCATTAAGCATTCAACAGAAAAATCATCTCCAGAAAATCCTCTTATCAGGAAAACATCTCCTTCAGCTCATTAACGACATCCTTGATCTGGCCAAGATAGAGTCCGGCGGTCTCGAGATGACCATTGAGCCTGTTTGTCTGTATTCAGTAGTACATGAATCCATTGAATTAATCAGCCATTTGGCCGCATCCCGAAATATTGCGATCCAGCCAATGGAGCCAGACAAATCGATTTTCATAGAAGCTGATCGCACCAGGCTTAGACAAATCATTCTCAATCTGCTTTCCAATGCGATCAAGTATAACAAGTCAGAGGGTGGTAGTGTGAGCCTTTCATACGAAAAATCAGCCAATAAAATGCGTCTAATCGTCGCCGATACTGGGCCTGGAATCGCCAAAGAAAAAATTGATCTGTTATTTGAACCGTTTAATCGCTTAGACGCTGAGGGCTCGACAATAGAGGGGACAGGTATAGGGCTGACCATTACCAAACAACTTGTTGAAATAATGCGCGGCAGCCTTGGGGTCGAAAGTGAAGTCGGCAAGGGAACAAAATTTTTCATCGATCTCCCCCTTGCAAAAGCGCCAATCGAAGAGGTTAAAACTACCCACACGCAAACTAAAGGAAAAACCCCTGCTATAACGGGACATTACACATTGCTTTACGTCGAGGATAATCAACTCAACCGAGAACTTCTTGAGGCGATTTTAGAGCGGACGCCAAATTTGAAATTATTAACCGCAGATAATGGCGAAAAGGGGCTGAAGCTTGCTGTTGAAAACAAGCCTGATCTTATCTTAATGGATTTGGGCCTGCCGGACATCGATGGTTTTGAAACTTTACTCAGACTAAGAAAACTTCCGGAAACAGAAAATACGCCTGTTATCGCTCTTAGCGGCAATGCTATGCCGAAGGACATAAAAACAGCCCTTGATGCCGGTTTTGCCGACTACCTCACGAAACCGATCAATACCGTTGATTTATATCGGGTTATTGGTGAGACTCTTAACAAGCGCCCAGAAAAATAGTTGGCCTATCATTAAGATCTTGCCCCTGCTAACAAGACCATGCCAGTCCGGGCTTAGGCTTGACTAATTGACATTACCGCTGACTATAAAAAACCAAATGTCAGACCTGATCCTTTTCACAGTAACCGGCAATCACTCTTCCTGCCAAAACTTCTCGACATCGGCCAGATCTCTGGTCACCGGACTGGGCGGCAGACTGTTCAGGAAGGTCCGGCCATAACTCTTGGCAAATAATCTGGTGTCGAGGATTGCCAACACACCCCGATCAGAGGCGGACCTCATCAACCTGCCAACCCCCTGTCGCAAGGACAAGATCGCCCGGGGCACCTGATAATCGAAAAAAGGATTGCCGCCAGCCTCCCGCACCCGCTCAACCCGGGATTTCACCACCGGATCACTGGGCACTTCAAAGGGCAGCTTATCGATAATTACGCAACTCAGGGCCTCACCGGGCACATCAACCCCTTCCCAGAAAGAGGCCACGGCCAGCAGCACAGAATGGACCTCATTACAGAATTTATCAAGCAGCGCCGCCCTGGGGGCACTACCCTGCATTAAAATCGGAAAGGACAATTCTCCCTGCAGGTATTCATAGGCATCGCGCATGGCGGTAAGACTGGTAAAAAGCACCAGAGCCCTGCCGTTGGAGATCTGTACCAGTCGCTTGATCATCTGCGGCGCCTCACCGACAAACTGAGGAGTGCCGGGCGCGGGGAAATTACGATCCGGCACAAAGAGCAGCGTGCGACCCTTGTAGTCAAAGGGGGTGGCCAGAGCCATTGTCTCGGTTTCGGGTGGTAACCCCAACCGCTCCAGGAAGAAGTCGAATTTATTGCCGGTCGTCAGGGTTGCGGAGGTAAACACCGCAGCCTGCACCTGATTGTAAAGATGTGCTTGAAGTTCATCGGCCACCTGAATCGGCGAGGCAGACAGCACCACCGCCCTCTCCCGCCGCTCCAGCCAGTAGATCATCGAACTGTCCGCCTCTTCACCGGTAATCTTCGCCAGGGCCGCCTGCAACTCCACACAGCGCCCCAACAAACCGGCCCAGATCTCGCCCGTCACCGACAAGTTGTCAAGTTGGCCCGCCAGACTATCGAAGCGGCTATCAATCTCGGCAAGTGCCGCCCGCCAGCCCGGTAAAGCTCCAACAATCGTGGCAAGATCGAAACGGCCGGTCTGGCCCGACAACATCGTCGCCAGCCGGTCAGCCTCGGTTGCCAGGGCCCGGGCCAACTGCAGGGTCTTATCTTTCGAACGGCCCGGCAACTCGGCCTCAGCCAGGGCCTCGATATCACGGGCCAGATCAATCAGCTGATAGTGGCTGACCGATATCCCGAAATAACGGGTGGCCACTTCTTCAATATGGTGGGCCTCATCAAAGATGACCGCCTCATAGCGGGGCAGGACCTCGGCATTACCAAAACGCCGCAGGGCCAAATCGGAGAAGAACAGGTGATGATTAACGATCAGCAACCGGCAGCGGGCCGCCTCCCGTCGTAATTTGGTGACAAAGCAACTTGCCCAGTCCGGACATTCGCTGCCCAGGCATTGGGAGGCCGTGGAGCTGACCGCCCCCCACAGCGGAGAGTCAGCGGCCAACC
>DAOVJK010000042.1 GCA_030673265.1 Pseudomonadota bacterium
GATGTTCCTTGAATCTTTTGGTCTCCTGCCCTCCTCCCCGACGAGAGCTAATCGCTTCTCCCAAGGCGGTTATGCTGACCTTGGCTGTGCCTTGTCCGATGAAGCCCAGTTTTTCAGCGCCGGTTTGGGTCATGTCAATGATTCTGCCCTTGTGAAATGGGCCCCTGTCGTTAACTCTGACGGTCATCTCCCGGCCATTTTCCAGGTTCTTAACGAGCAGAAAGGTGTTCATCGGCAGGGTCTTGTGGGCTGCGGTGGTGCCGTGCATATTGTAAGTTTCACCGTTGGAGGTTTTCCGGCCGTGAAAATCACGGCCATACCAGGAAGCGAGGCCGGTTTCCTGGAAACCTTGCGAGGAGGGGATGGGATAATAGCTTTTCCCCATTATTTTATAGGGTCTCTGGGTTGGCGGGATCCGATTGCTTTTTGGGATAGTCTGCGGGGGGCGGCTGTCGGTGCTGATTAGGACCGGGGCCGGGAGCTCAGCGCAGCCGGAGAGCATCATCATCCCGAACATTAAAGGGACAGTTATTACTGGGATTATTGATTTCATTATTGCGTATTTTCCTTGTGATGTGTTGGTGGCAGGAGGTTTGAAAATCGCTGCCGATAGAAGGCCCCAGCCTTACCAATGGTGTGGGGGGTATATGGCCTGAGTTGCTTGCTTTTGCCGCTGACGGAATCAAAAATGGTTTCGCCTTCCTCGTCAACCCAGGTGATTTGCAGGTCAAGGACCGGTCGCATGACCTGCAAGCGGCCCAGCTGATCGAAATCAATGATGGGTTTTGCCCACCGTCTGATTTTGAATCCCTTTAACCACAGACCTGGTTTGCTTTTGCCGGTTATTTTGTCGGTCATGGCCGGGCTCCAGACCTCCTCACCATAGATGCCGTTTAATAACAGCACCTCAACCTCCGAGCTGTCCTGTACGAATAGTTCGTCCCACTCGTCGTAGTCATCATGATCGATTCTGAGCAGATGGGTGTTTTGATCGTTGTAGCTCCACTGGGCGTGACAGACGGTGCAGGCCATTTTCTTTCGATATCGGCTGTGGGCCGGGTGTGATGCGGGCGGCACCAGGATTTTGCGACCTCCCTGGCGGGTTGTGAGAAGCAGTTGTCCTGATTTAGTTGCGAGATGAGCGGCAGGCAGGGGCTGCTCAGTTTGTTGCAGATGACAGGCCTCGCAACTGATGGTTTGCATAGAGTTGCCGGCATGCATGGCGATGTGACAGTCGCTGCAAGTCATCCCAGCCTGCTGGTGGATGTCGGGGCTGAGCGTGTGCTGTTCGACTGCATATGGCCGTGGCGCGTATGAGCCGTCTGGCTGGTAGGGGGTGCGATACTCGTGCTTGAAGTCGTGGTCGAAGCGGCCATAATAATCGCTGCCGACCCGGTTGCCGTAATGACAGCTCAGGCAGCGATCGTCGGTTGGTTTGCTGAGAAATTGATGTGAAACCAGCTTGCCGTCTTGATATTCGAGGTGACAGGCGGCACAGCCGGTGCCGTGGCGCACCTGTGAATATTCATCTCCCTCATAATAAACATGGCAGCGCAGGCAGCGACGCCGTAACAGGTCGTCGGCTAATTGCAGGGGTGAGGTGGGGGGCTCGGTAACCGGGATGTCTTGCAATGTTGGCAGATCTTGGTCGGCCCCGAAATGGCGGCGGACCAAATTGGTTTCATTTTTAAGGGTGAAGTGACTATTTGTCACGGCGGTAGTGGTCTGTTGGTGACAGCCGCCGCATTTTTTCTGCATCGTGCTTGGATGGGCGGGACGAGGGATCAGGCTGAGATGGGCGGCGTCAAAGTCTGCGGTCTGGTTGTCACCATCATGGCATGAGCTGCAGGACAAGGTGGCGTGGGTCCCTGCCAAAGTGTAAGGATGGCAAGATTGGCAGCCGGGCACGACTGGAGCCGACAAGGTGGTTTCGGTCACCACTTCGGGGGTCAGTGATTTTTCGGCTTGATCCTCGCTGCAGCCTGGCAGGGAGAATATAAGCAAAATCGATATGCTAGCAATGAATTTGTATCGTGACATGTCAGGGATATTTATAAACAATTCTATAAAAAAAATATCTATAAAAAACAGCTGTTGTTTATTCTTATCAAGAAGCTAGAGAAATTGATGAATATGGGCGATTCCTGGCCAATTTTCTCTTGGAGAAATCAAGCTGTATTGATATAGTGGTTTCCATGAAAAAAATCAGCCAAACTCAAAAAACAAAGTTTATTTTTATCACCGGCGGGGTTCTTTCTTCTTTAGGTAAGGGGTTGGCGGCAGCAGCCATCGGCGCCTTGATGGAATGTCGCGGATTGAGCATTACTTTCCAAAAGCTTGATCCCTACATAAACGTCGATCCGGGCACCATGAACCCCTTCCAGCATGGCGAGGTTTATGTTACCGACGATGGGGCCGAGACGGATCTCGATCTCGGTCATTATGAGCGTTATACGTCGGCGGTATTGGGCCAGAGGAACAATTATACCACCGGCCGCATCTATAACTCGGTAATCACCAAGGAGCGTCGCGGCGATTATCTGGGCGGGACCGTCCAGGTTATTCCCCATATTACCGATGAGATTAAAAACGCGATCCATCAGCTCGATGGTGAGACGGACATCGCTATTATTGAGATTGGCGGCACCATTGGCGATATTGAGAGCTTGCCCTTTATGGAGGCGATTCGGCAGTTTCGGCTCGATGTCGGCAAGGAAAATTCGATATTCATTCATGTGACCTGGGTCCCGTATATCAAGACCGCCTGCGAGTTCAAGACCAAACCTACTCAACATTCGGTCAAGGAGCTGCTGGCAATCGGCATCCAGCCCGATATCCTGCTCTGCCGCACCGAGCAGCAGTTGAGTCGGGAACTTAAAGAAAAAATCTCCCTGTTCTGTAACGTCCCCACCGATGCGGTCATTACCGCCCAGGACGTCGAGAGTATTTATGAGGTCCCCCTCTGCTTTAACCGGGAAGGTCTGGATGACAAGATCCTCTCGTTGCTGCATGTCTGGACCGGCGCCCCGAAACTGGAGACCTGGCAGGAGCTGGTTCGGAAGGTCCAGCATCCGACCAATCGGGTGATCATTGCCATTATCGGTAAGTACGTTGATTTGACTGAATCATACAAGAGTCTGCACGAGTCGCTGGTGCACGGCGGCATTGCCAATGATGCCCATATCGAACTGCGTTACGTCAGTGCCGAGGATCTCGAAAATCAGGACTCGGATGCCCTGCTGGCCGGTTGTCACGGTATTCTGGTGCCAGGCGGTTTCGGTAAGCGGGGTGTGGAAGGCAAGGTCAAGGCCATCACCTATGCCCGGGAGAAAAAGATCCCCTTCTTCGGCATCTGTCTCGGCATGCAGCTGGCCGTGGTTGAATTTGCCCGCAACGTGGTGGGCTGGCAGGATGCCGACAGTAGCGAATTCGATCTCGACACCTCCCATCCGGTGATCTATCTGATGAAGGAGTGGTTCGATTACCGGACTAACCAGCTTCAGGTTCGGGACGAGTCCTCCGAGATGGGCGGGACCCTGCGCCTGGGTGCTTACCCCTGTCAGGTTATTAAGAAAACATCTGCCTCTGCTGCCTATGGCGATAAAGAGATATTTGAACGGCATCGTCATCGCTATGAATTTAACCCCAAATTCCGTGCAGAATTGGAAGGCAAAGGGTTGGTGATCAGCGGTGTTTCACCGGATAACACCTTGGTTGAGATTGTTGAACTGCAAGACCATCCCTGGTTTGTGGGCTGTCAGTTTCACCCGGAATTCAAGTCGCAGCCCCTGAACCCGCACCCCTTGTTTCGTGAGTTCATTAAGGCTTCACTTAAGCATTCAGGGGAATAAGGTCGGGAGTCGATTGTGGTCGGCTTTCTATCCCAACTTCTGTTTATAGAGGGAGGACAAAATGGATATAGTTAATATTAAGGATTATTTCGAGGTCGGCCCCGGTCGACCTTTTTTATTGATCGCCGGGCCTTGTGTTCTGGAGTCCGAGGAGATGGCGATGGAGGTCGCCGGCACGCTCAAGGAGATTTGTGGCAGGTTGGGGATGTCCTATGTGTTCAAGACCTCTTTTGATAAGGCCAACCGAACCTCGCTTGATTCGTACCGTGGCCCGGGGATTGACAAGGGGCTTGAAATTATGGCCCGGGTGCGTGAGACCATCGGGGTGCCGATTATTTCCGATATCCATGAAGTTGATCAGGTGGAACAGGCGGCGGCAGTTCTGGATATTCTGCAGATTCCCGCTTTTCTGTGCCGGCAGACCGACCTGCTGGTGGCCGCCGGTCAGTCCGGCAAGCCGATCAGTCTAAAAAAAGGTCAATTCCTGTCTCCCTGGGACATGAAGCATGCGGTCAGTAAGATCAAGTGGAGCGGTAATCGCAATTTGCTGCTGACCGAACGCGGCGCGATGCTCGGTTACAACAATCTGGTCGTCGATATGCGCGCCTTCCCGGTGATGCGCTCGATGGGCTGCCCGGTGATCTACGATGCTACCCATAGCGTCCAGTTGCCCGGCGGTGCTGGCGGCAGTTCCGGTGGCCAGCGCGAGTTTATCCCCTTTCTGGCCAGGGCGGCGGTAGCAGCCGGGATCGACGGGATCTTCATGGAAGTTCATCCCGACCCGGAAAATTCTCTCTGCGATGGGCCTAATTCCTGGCCGCTGGATGAGATCGAGCCGTTGCTTGAGAGTCTGCTGGCGATTCACCGGGCTACTGTACCATATGTTGAGGTGGACTGAGATGGGTAATGGCAGTTGCGGCTCGGGGGGCAATGGTTATCCGTCCGACTGTGAAGTTACCCAGGGTCTGCGGGAACGGTCTGAATCACGCAATAATGTTGGCCAACGTAGCTATGCCTGGCGGGCTAATCTCGAAAGGGCTGCCGGCATAAAGCTGTTACTGCTCGATGTGGACGGGGTTCTGACCGACAGTTCGATTATCTATCTCCCTGATGGTGTCGAGACCAAGGCTTTCAGTACCAAAGACGGGTTGGGTATCAGGCTCTTGCAGAAGGCCGGGGTGGAAGTCGGAATTATCACCGCCCGCAGGTCGGAGGTTGTGCAACGGCGGGCCGAAAATCTCGGCATCACTCTGCTTTACCAGGGCGCCGGTGCCAAGCGTGAAGTATACGAAAAGATTATTGCCGATCTCGGCTTGACCCCGGAGCAGGTCGCCTATATGGGTGATGATTGGCTCGACCTGCCGGTTATGACCAGGGTCGGTCTGGCGGCAGCGGTGGCCGATGCAGTGCTGGAAGTCTGCCAGATCGCCCATTATGTAACCAGTAGCCCCGGTGGCCGGGGCGCGGTTCGGGAAGTCTGCGACCTGATCATTGAAGCCCACGGCAAACGGGATGAACTCCTCGCCCAATATCTTGACTATGAACGTTAAAAGGAATTTCGTCTGGTTACTGCCTCTGCTGATCATTATAAGCGGTCCCCTTTGGTGGTCTGGTGTTGGTGAGCTGCTCAAGCCGAGGGGCAGCTTTGATGCTCCTGCCCCTCCTCCCAGGACCCAACTGAAGACTTTTGTTCTGGATGAGGTGCTTCTGGTCCAGAATCGAGATGGCCGTGACGAATTCACCCTTAAAGCAGCCAGGATTAATAGTGGTATCCATGAGGATGTCCTCGAGCTCGAAAAAATTGAAGTGCAGCTGGTTGGTGATGATGGGCGCCCAACCCTTTTAAGCGGCGGGGAAGCCATTTATCATACCGGGCAGCAGATTATTACCATCATCGATAATGTTCGCCTGCAAACCGCTGACGGTCAAGAAATGAGGACTGAGGCCTTGCGTTATCTGACCAAGTACCGGAAGCTCAAAACCGCCGAAAATGTCTGGCTGGCCGACGAGAAGGTCCAGGTTGCCGGCGGCAACATGTTCTATGATCTGATCGATGGTAATTTTCGGATTGGCGGTGGAGTTCGGGTGGATTTGTACTGATCTGCTGGTTTCAACCGCCTTATCTTTAGCGTTTGCCTGGTTCTGTTGCTATAGGTGATTCCTGTTGGTCGAGACCCGATCCCGCCTCTACAGCATTAGCAACGATTGGAAAATTCAGAAGGTCCATCCTGCAAGGAGAACTGTGATGTCAGCCAAAGATATAGATCTGCGTGATCGGATAATTCTGGCCCTGGACGTGGAAAATCATGACATGGCCAAAGAACTTGTCAAAAAGACCGAGTCTCATCTTGGCTTTTATAAAGTTGGTTTGCAGCTTTTCATGTCCGGCTGGTTCGAGACGGTTGACTGGCTGGTAGATCGCGGTCACAAAGTGATGCTCGATCTCAAGTTTTTTGATATCCCCGAAACCGTTAAACTGGCGGTGGCCCAGATCCGGGAGCGGGGGGTGTCGCTGGCTACCATCCATGGCAATGATGCCATCATTAGAGGAGCGCTGGAGGAGAAAGGTGATCTCAAGCTCTTGGCGGTCACCGTCTTGACCAGTTTCGGCGAAGAGGATCTGCGGGCGATGGGGATGACCCAGTCCATTGAGGATCTGGTGCTCTATCGGGCCAGACGTGCCCTGGAACTTGGCTGTGACGGTGTGGTTTCATCCGGACTGGAGGCGGCAAGGCTCCGCCATGAACTGGGCGATAAATTGTTACTGGTTACGCCCGGGATCAGGCCGGGCGCCAATGTCATGGATGATAGCGACGACCAAACCCGGGTTATGACTGCCGGCAGGGCTCTGGCCAACGGCGCGGATCACGTCGTGGTTGGCAGGCCGATAAGCAAGGCTGTTGACCCGATCGCGGTGATTGAAGGTATGCAAGCTGATATTGCCAACTCCCTGGGCTAACTATCCGAAAAATCGTCTTCTCGATCGGCAGCAATCATCAACTCTAGTGCTACTCTTGTCCGCAACCAACCCGATAAGAGTCAATAATACCAATCAGCCAGGCAATGAATAAAACCGCTGTCGCAATATTCAGCAGTTGTGCTTCAGGTCCTGTTGTTTGGTTTGTGATTAATTCTGCAATTGCTGCGACATCCAGCGGGACTTCACCGCGTTGGATTTTTTCGGTTATACGCAGAGCCTTCTCTATCGCGGTTGCAACCAGGAAGTAAAGGCTGGCCACCGAAGCTCCGGCTAAAATCACAGCGGCAACATATTTCTTTAAGAGTAAATGGCCGGCCCCGGGAAAGAGCAGGGCTGATAACAGGGCGGCTTTTATTGCTTTATTCATTTGCTACGTTCCTGTCGTTCGATGTTTTCAGATCTCCGCGGCCTTAGCCGGAACCTGCGGTCTCCGCCTGGAGGTGGTGGAGGATTTACTTTGAGAGCTTCAGCGACGCCGCAGTGGTAACCCCCCAAACCCAGTTAAAGAACAATACAAAAAGAGGGGTCAGTAAGCCCAGTTCCAATCCGGCCAGCCCTTTATTGGCTTTTAGGGGAAAGATTACGAACAGCTGGATAATCGTCGGGCCTAAACTGATAATTGCCCCTTTGGTAAAGATATTCGTTTTGTGGAGCGGCAGAAGGAACAGCAAACCCCAGAGACCGCCCCAGACTATTCTTGGATATAGCCAGTTTAGGCTAAGGGCGGGAGCAATCGCGACCCCAGTCGCCCCGGTCATTCCAGTTGTGCCGAAAAACCAGACAACCAGACTGTTGGCTACTGCCCCCAGACAACCAGCCGCAAAACATAGCATTATTTTTTTCATGTTTCAGCTCTCTTCCGGGCTTTTGTCTTCAACCTGTAATTCAGCTGTCAGGTCGATTTCCTCGGCCTCACTCTTAGCGGCTTTCTTCTTGCTGAGCCCCGGCCCCTTAAATTTCTTAGCAGTTGGATGCCAGAAAACCGGTTCCGAAAAGGCCTGCCAGCCGTAGCGCAGGATGCTGATCAGGGTGAAGCTGAGCCACAGGGCCCAGGTAAGCATCGCCAGCCGATACCAGAACATCGGGATCGACAGCAGCCAGGCCTGGGGCAGGGTGTTCATGCTGTAATCCTGATACCAGCGCAGCAGGTTACGGCTGGAACCATTGCCGACAATGTTCATATCAGGATGGCCCAGCAGCCCCTGGCTGATCGCGAAGATCAGCGAGAGCAGAGCCAGGATAGTAAGGCCGCCAATGCCGATCTGGATCAGATTGAAAGTCCCTTTGTCCAGGTCCGGTTTGACCTTTTTCCGGTAATGGAGGGCGATCAGCCAGCCGACCACCAGTAAAACGCCGGCCAGATTACTCTGGCTCATGCCGATGCCAAGCAGCAGTAACTGGTAAAATTTCAACTGGGTCAACCTGGTTCTGGCCAGACCGTAGGCAGCCATGATGATGACCAGCACTACCGACCAGAAGAGAATGGCCGGACCGATAGTTGGTCCGCAGAGCAGGAGCGGCCAACGATTCTGCGGCAGATGGAGGTCGATATTGCTATTGACACTGGGCACGCCGAGGTCGATCTCGGGAGTTTTGTAATTTGTGCTAATGGTGCTTGTTTCCCGCCACTTTAACGTTATTTGCTGCTTCCCGGGGGTGATCGGCAGGGGAACATTGCGGCCCTCCTGGCGAATCGGTTGAATCCGGCCATTGATCAGCACTTCCTGTAGTTGACTGTCCGGCGGCAGGGTCATGGTGTGCTGGCCGCCCTGACTGCTGCGCAGGGAAATTTCCAGTTCGGCATCCGTGGCCCGTTGACCGGGACGGACCTCAAGTTGGCTTTTGTCGATGGTGATGCTTTGGCCGGCCACGCCTTGGGGACGGCTGACCTTTAATTGTACTTGCTCGCCCGGCCAGGGGTGCCATTTCGGGGCCCAGCGGTTGCCGCTCTGGTGGAGGATAACCGGGATGCCGTCATACTCCAGATGAAATATCGGCGAGGCGTCAACCTGCCAGATTTCGGTCCAGTTGTTGGTTTTTGCATGGTGAAGGGGGATCTCTTTATTCTTCTCCAGGACAGATTCGAATTTCAGGTAAGAGGTTTGCGGGTCGAGATTAATCCGGGCCTTGCCGTTCTTGACCTTGAACCCGCCGGTCACCACCGCTTCGCCGGGCAGCAGGGGATACTCAAGGATTATCGCGGCGCCGGTCGGACTGATCCTGCTGATCGTCGTCTCAACCCGCCAGTCCAAGCCAAGTTGCAGGGACCTTTCCACTAGAACGAAGGGCGGCAGGATGCCGGTTTCAAGAATCTGGCTGGTCTCTTTTGCCTTTTTGACGATCCTTTTGAAATGAAGCTGGTTGTCGATGCTGCCGTCTCGATGGGTCCCTTTCGTCGTCCAGCCGGTCTGACTGATCTGCAACTGGTGGGGTTTCAGGGGCAGGGTCAACTGCAAAGTGTTGTTTGGCGGGATTTTACCCTTCAGACTGACTGTATGTCTGCCTTGTGGGGCGATTAGCCAAAGCCCCTGGCTGGTTCGGTACATAGCAGTGGCAGGGAGAGAATCCAGTTTTACTTTGTCGGCCAACCAATGTTTGGGATTGCCGGGCAGTGGGATCGCCACCTTTACCTGGGCAACGACGCTGAATTCTATCGCCATCTCATTCGGGCTGATATCGACAGACATGGTCGGGATATCGGCGCAGTTGGCGAAACAATCGTCTTTTTCAAGCAGACGCTGGCGCAGTTCTTCGAATAAGGCCGGGGATGGAATTTCAGTAGCCCGGCTGGTGGTCGGAACCAGCAGGGGGCAGAGTAGTAAGGGGATGATCAGAAATGTTTTTGGATCCGGGAAATGCCAGCCCTTGTCCCTGCCAAACTTTACCTCAATGATGCCCAAGGCCAGCAGGATCATCAGGGCGACTCGGGTGAAAGCGAGGCACAGGTTGGTTTTGGGACCAATCAGGGTAAGGCCGATCTGTTGGTCGCGCTTGACCGGGCCGGACCAGCTCATATTGATTGTGTTCCACTGCCAGGCCGGGATGCCGGGCCCGGTCTGGTTGATCATGGAAGGATCGTACTGGGCCACCTGGTTTCTTTGATAATAACCACTGCCGGAACCGATCGAGGCAGACTTTCTCTTTATTCTCGAGACGGCCCGGTCCTCCATTTTGGCAATTCTTTGGGCGGATTCCATGACGAAATCTGCTTCCGGTGCCACTGCTGCAACTTGAGCTGAATCAATTGGCGTGGCAAATCGGGCCGGTTGGTATTTGCCCATGGCCTGCCAGGGCTTCTCAAGCTGGGGATAGATGCCGACCCGCAGCTGCTTGACCGAGAAAGGAATGGCGATAATGATCAGCAGCAGAAAGGCAAGCAGCTGGTAGATCTTGACTGATTTCAGGAACTTGCCGTCGGGAATGGTGCGGACCAGGGCAACTCCGACCAGGATGGCCAGCCAGATCCATCTTGGCGCGCCGGGTTCATGGTAGAGCAGGGCCATGGTGACAAAACCGATGGCGGCCATCGGCCGGGAGTACAGTTTTCCTAAAGCGATAGTGAAGATCAACAGGACAAAGATGTCCAGCAGGGTCCAGCGGTTCAGCCAGGTGGCGGGGATATTGTCGATGCCGGTGGCATGGAGGAGGCGATAACCGGGCGGCAGGAAGAGCCGGGCGCTGACCTCTTGAAAATCGTGGTCCCAGCCGGTCGCCGGTATTTTGGTAATCCCGCCCTGGTACACGCTGTCGGCTGAAAGTTTGATCAGGCCGTTACGCAATTCAATCCCGGCGTTTGCTGAACCTGCCATTTTGGTGATAAATTGTTCGGCCCCGTCAATTGATACCCGACCGAGGCTGATAGGCGGGGCCATTTCCAGCCGCCAGTTGGAGGTCTTTTTGCCGGATATCTGGTCCTGGATCGTATAGCCGCTGCCGTCAAAACGGAGCCAGAGGTTGCGCTGCAGACTTAACTGATCCGGGGCTGGCTGGGGATCACCCCGCTTGATCAACTTGAACTTCATTTCATCACCGGCCAGGAGCCGGTAGGCCGCCATATTGCGCCAGTTGGGAGGGAGAGAGGTTTGCTGCGGATCTATTGGGGTAACGCCTTCGACCTCGACAATTCTGGTATTTCGCTTGGCAAAGACCCAGATTTCCTGTTCGGGCCAGAAGTCATCGGCCGGTCTCTTGAAATTTAACGAGGTAAGGGGGCCGATATGGCGAGTGGTAAGAGTGATCTGCCATTGGCCGGGCCGGATCTGCAGTCTGATCCGGCCATCCTTTTCCAAGCGGGCAGGCAGGGAACTGCTTAACGAAACCGGGATGAAATTTTTTGAAGAGAAAGGAGCGCCCAGCAGAACCTCGCGGGCGGAACCGGCCACATCCAGATTAAGCTTAAGAACGACTTGGGCCGGGATCCGGTCGTCGATCATTCTGAAGGCTTGGACCTGTAGGCTGTCCTCTACAGTTTTCTCGGCCTGTTTCCTGGCATGGAGCCAGACCCGGCCCGAGTCGTCGAGGCTGGGGAAATTGACGGTCTTGCCGTTTACTTTGAGGGATAAGAGGCCGGTCTGGGAGTTGATCTGGAGAAACTCCGGCATCGATTGCCAGCTGAAGGAACCGCTGATCTTGTAAGTGCCGGGGGGCAGTTTTACCTGGGGAACCCCGTGCTGTTTGAGGATGATTGCCGGTTTACCGTTGATTCTGACCTCCTGCGGCCAGAGCTGTTCATTACCGGGCATTTGAATCCAGCTTTCATGCTCAAGGTACCAGTTCTGGCTGAATGAGCCTTTTTCTGCCTTGATATCGAGGTCGAGGGAAGAGGGCCAGTTGCAATGGAAATTGTTGGAATCGTTGTAATTAGGGGTGCAGAGCAGTTCTTCCTCCTGATCGTGGAGAACCCAGTCAACCCAGGGTTTGAGCGGCTCGGGCACCTTGACCGCTGTGGCCGCCAGCGCCGGTGTAACTGCCATAATGGCATAGACTAGAAAAATTAATAAACATTTCCGATGCATGGCGTTCCCTCAAATTTATGCTGTTAAACGTGCCGATTTTACTATGGCTCTGGTCTCTTTCTCACGTACTCATCTATTGATTAATACTCTGCTGGATCTATATGATCAAACTGTATGTGAATTTAATTATTGCACCCTGTCTACTCTGTGAAGAGATTTTCTTGTTGTTTCTGAACTTTGGTGTAGCGCCACGGAGGTTTTATGGCAAAAAAGAAGATATAAGGCCTTAAATCCACTGCCTTGGCGAAGTTATGCCTTAATTTTAACTAGTTAGTGTGGGGCGACCCTGTTCTCCTACGCAGCCCCCGAGACCTTAAGGACGAACGATCCGCCATTCTCATCAGCCGGCTTCTGGGCCTTGTAGACGGCGCTGCAATTTTTGTCAGGTGTGTGTAGTATGAGGCAAATGAAGATCTGCCTCTTTCTTTCCTTTTTGATAAGCCGCGAAATATTGAGGCGCTGCCGAACTTGCGTCACCCGATAATTAAGTTTAAATTATGGCGCCGAGTGGACAATGCTGGTTGCGTCAGCCATCAAGCGGGGTCCTTTTTAATAGATGTAAGTCAAGACCGCGAGAATATCGTCCCATGAAAGTTGTTATTGCCGAAAAGCCGTCTGTTGCCCGTGATATTGCGGCTGTCCTCGATATCAAGGGCAAGAAGAAGGGCTATATCGAGGGGCGTGGTTGCGCGATCACCTGGGCCTTCGGCCATCTGGTGACCCTGCAGGAGCCGGGCGAATATGATCCGGCCCTCAAGCGCTGGTCGCTGGATACTCTCCCCTTTGTGCCGGAGGAGTTTAAGCTCACCCTGATTAAAAATCGCGGTGTTGACGAGCAATTTCACATTATCGAAAGTCTGTGCCAGCAGGCCGAGGAAATTATCTGCGCCACTGATGCCGGCCGCGAAGGCGAGCTGATCTTCCGCTACATCCTGGCCAAGGCCAACTGCGAGGATAAGCCGATCCGCCGCCTCTGGCTCAACTCCCTCACCCCCGACGCCATCCAGGAGGCCTTCAAGAACCTCAAGGATGGCCACGACTACGATGCGCTTTATGCCGCGGCCCGCTGCCGCAGCGAGTCCGACTGGATTGTCGGCCTCAACTCCACCCGTTACTATACGGTGCGCCATGGGCGGATCGGCGGCGGCAACGATCGGGTGCTCTGGAGTATCGGCCGGGTCCAGACCCCGGTGCTGGCGATGATCGTCGCCCGGGACGACACCATCAGCCAGTTCCGGCCCCAGCAGTTCTGGGAACTCGCCAGCCGCTATCGGCAGGTGGTGTTCAAATACCGGGGCAAGCGCTTTGAAAAAGCGGAGAAGGCCCAGGCCCTGCTCGCCAAAATAAGCGGCCAGCCCTTCGCCATTACCGGGATTGCCGGGAAAGAGAAAAAAGAGCAGCCCCCGCAGCTCTTCGATCTCACGACCCTGCAGCGCGAAGTCAACAAGATCCACGGGCTCTCGGCCGCCGATACCCTGGCGGCCACCCAGGGTCTCTACGAAAAAAAACTGGTCACCTATCCGCGGACCGATTCCCGCTATCTCAGTAAGGACATGAAGCCGCGCATCCCCAAAATCCTGGCTCAGCTCAAAGCCCTCCGGCCTGAACAGATCGAGCCGCTCAACCTGGCGAAACTGCCTTTCAGCAAGCGGATCATCGACGACAGCAAAGTCACCGATCACCACGCCGTTATTCCCACCGGCGTCAAACCGGGAAACATCGGCGCCAACGAACAGCTGGTTTACGAGGCGATCACCACCCAGTTCATTGGTGCCTTCTATCCGGTCTGCGTAAAAAACATCACCACAGTGGACGGGGTCAGCAATCAGGTAAAGCTCCAGGCCAAAGGCACCCAGACGGTCGAGCCGGGCTGGACCGTCCTCTTCCCGAAAAAGAAAACGGGCCGGGAGACGGCTGGAGATCAGGCCCTACCGGTTTTTGAACAGGGCGAAACCGGTCCCCATGAGCCGTACCTGCACGAAGGTAAAACCAAACCGCCCAATTACTTTACCGAAAATTCGCTGCTCGGAGCGATGGAGGCGGCCGGGAAATTTGTCGAGGACGACAGCCTGCGCGAAGCACTCAAAGAGCGCGGCATTGGTACTCCCGCCACCCGGGCGGCGATCATCGAAACCCTGCTGCGCCGCAACTATATCCGACGCGAGAAAAAACAGCTGCGCTGCACCGATATGGGCCGCTGCCTGATTGCCCTTATTCAGGATCCGTTACTCAAATCACCGGAGCTGACTGGGGAGTGGGAGGAAAAACTTAAACAGATTGAGCGCAGCCAACTTGCCCCAGACGTTTTCATGGCCGGGATTGGCGATTACATTCGCGGCTTGATCCAGAACAGCTCTGCCGACCGGTCAAACAGCGGGCACTGGGCCAGCTGTCCGCTCTGCGGCAAAGAAGTTATCAAGGGAAAAAGAGCTTACGGCTGCTCTGGCTGGAAAGGAGGGTGCCCCTTTGTTCTTGAACCGGAATGCAGGGGGGTACAACTCACGGCCAGACAGGTTCAGATTCTGCTCCAGCAGCGGATTCTGCCGCAGCCGGTTCGGATCGATGATGAAGCCCGCATGTTGATCCTCTCCACCCAGGGTGTGCCCATGGACCTGCGCCTGCCCTCC
>DAOVJK010000252.1 GCA_030673265.1 Pseudomonadota bacterium
AAAGATGCCAAACTGATCCTGATCAGTGATAATGCCGCTACCTTAACTGCAGCCGTCAAGGCCTGTGGTGATCGTAAACCGCTTATCTTTGGGGCTACTCTTGATAACGCCGGTGATATGGCTTCAGCCGCTAAAGATTGCGGCTGTGTCCTTGGCGTTAAGGCCAGTAATATCGATAACGCCATCGAGATCACCGAGAAATTGCTCGGCGAAGGCTTAAAGGATTTGGCCATCGACACTGGAGCCCGCACCATGCGTGCTTCCCTGGAAGATAATATTGTTGCCCGGAAAGCCGCGATAACCAAGAAATTCAAACCGCTGGGCTTCCCGACCATCAATTTTCCCTGCGAAATGACTGATGACCCGCTGATGGAGGCGATGATTGCCTCGGTTCTGATTGCAAAATATGCCGGAATTATCATTCTTTCTGATCTTCAGGGCGATGTCCTTTTTCCTCTCTTTCTGGAAAGACTTAATATCTTCACCGATCCGCAGCGGCCCATGGTAGTTGAAGAAGACATTTATCCTCTCAACGGTCCGGATGAAAACTCACCGGTAATTATCACCTGTAACTTCTCCTTGACCTACTTTATCGTTTCCGGTGAGATTGAAGGCAGCAAGGTTCCTTCATGGTTATTGATCAAAGACACCGAAGGACTGTCAGTTCTTACCGCTTGGGCTGCCGGTAAATTTGGTGCGGATATGATCGCCCAATTCATGAAGAAAGCCGGGATTGCCGATAAGGTCAAACATCGCGATCTGATTATCCCCGGTTATCTGGCCTCAATGAAAGGTGAGTTGGAAGAGGAGCTGCCGGACTGGACCATTACCATTGGTCCCCGTGAGGCAGGACATCTGCCGGCCTTTCTTAAAGAATGGAAACCAACCGCCTGATTTTAGCTCAGATTCATACTGATGAATTTAATTATCAGTATGAATTGCGGTTCTTCTTTCTTAAAGAAACTTACAGCGTTTCAAAATAAACTCGGTGTCATTGCCTTTATATGGTGCCGGATATACTGATTCTTATAGACAATGAATATAGAGATAAATGGCAGTAGTATTGTAGCGGCAGAGGGAATAACTATCCTGGAAGCTGCCGGTCGTTCTGAAATTCATATCCCAACTCTTTGTAGTGTTGAAGGGAAGAACTCAGAGGTTCCCTGTGAGCTGTGTTGCGTTGAGGTGGCCGGACGTGAAGGTCTGGTCAAATCATGTGAGACTCTCATTGAGGAAGGCATGGTTATCACCACCGACTCGGAGGTAATTACCGAGCATCGCAAAGAGAGACTGGCCATACTTGCCGAGACCCATTTCGGTGACTGTAAAGCGCCTTGCAACCTGACCTGTCCCGGCCAGATCAATGTCCAGGGTTATATCGCCCATGTTGCCAAGGGTGAATACGAGGAATCTGTTCGCCTGGTCATGGAAAGAAACCCTTTCCCGTTTTCGGTGGGCAGGGTCTGTCCCCGCTTTTGTGAAACCCGCTGTCGGCGGATCCTGGTTGATGAGCCTGTCTCCATAAATCATCTGAAAAGATTTGTGGCCGATTGGTGTATGACCAACAAGGTTGATCTCAAAATATCCCGCAATGATTTGACTGGTAAAAGAATTGCGGTGATCGGCGGCGGTCCTTCCGGACTTACTGCCGCTTTTTATCTGGCGCGCCAGGGTCATGATGTTACGGTTTTTGAAGCCGCCCCGAAGCTTGGTGGGATGCTCCGTTATGGTTTCCCTGAGTATAAGATCCCTAAAGATGTTCTTGACTATGAAATCGCCACCATCCTGCGGATGGGGATCTCTGTTAAACTGAATCAGCGCTGGGGGGTTGATTTTAACCTCGAGGGACTGCGGGACCAAGGGTATGCCGCAACCTTGATAACCATTGGCGCCCCGGTTGATGAACCTCTTGATATTCCCGGTTCCTCACTGCCTAATGTGATTACGGCCATTAAATTCTTAAAAGAAGTTAATGGTGGTAAAACCATTGATTTAGGGCGTCGGGCGGTGGTCATTGGTGGTAATAACGCCGCCATGGAAACGGCCAGGGCTCTTATCCGTTCAGGAGTTGAAACGGTTACCGTTGTTCATCCCAGGCCCAAGACCGAGATGTCTGCCAACCAGCGTAATATTCGTGAGGCAGAGAAAGAAGGGGTCCAGTTTTTGTTGATGGCCTCTCCGGTCCAGATCTCACCGGCTGATAATGGCCTCGATGTCGAACTGATGAGGATGAAGCTTGGCGAGCCGAATAAACGAGGCGTCCGTAATCCCGAGGCGATTGCCGGTTCATCAAATACCATTCAGGTTGACACGGTGGTCTCTTCGCTGGGCCAGAAGGCCTGTAGCGGCGCGATCTTTAAAGGCGGTGTCCTTGAAGAGACCCTTGAACTCACCCCGACCAATAATATCAAAGCAAATCCTCGTAACTTCCTGACCAACCACGAGGGAATATACGCGGCCGGTGACGTTACCAACGGTCCTCGCTCCGTTATACAATCGGTAGTAGCTGCCCGCCGGGCTGCCAATAATATTCATAGCCAGGTAATGGGTGTGGAGAAAGAGCCTGCCGATAACCGCTTTAATTTCAATCGGGGCCGCGGTTTCGATGATGTTGATTTACGTAACTTTGAGGGAATTAACGTTAAGTTGCGGGAAAAGATGCCGGAGCGTTCACCGGAAATCTGTACCCAGGATTTTGATGAGGTCAAACTCGGCTTTACCGAAAAGATGGCACTCCGTGAGGCTAAACGATGTCTGGCCTGCGGTTGTACCGCCTTTGATCGCTGCGATCTGAAACGACTGGCAATAGACCACGATCTCAACCTGAACAAGACCGGGATGGGCAAGAAACCCTTTTATAGTAAAGATGATTCCCATCCCGTAATTCTGGTTGATCTTAATAAATGTATTTACTGCCAGAACTGCGTAAACAGTTGCGAATACGAGGCGCTTGATCTTACCGCCGAATCCTTTGACGAAAAGGGCCGGCCGGTCAATATCTCCCTGCAATTCAATGATAAATGCGTTAATTGCGGCAAGTGCGTTGACAATTGTTCCACCGGTGCTCTTAACAAGAGAGACCGGTTGGTGCCGATAACCCATGAAGCCGTGCGTGATGTTCGCTCGACTTGCCCATATTGCGGGGCTGGTTGCCAGATCATTCTCAAGGTCAAGGGTAACACCCTGATGGAGGTTACCGCTGATCCCGATCTGGCCCCGAACTACGGTGCTCTTTGCGTAAAGGGTCGTTTTGGTCAAAAATTCGTCCAACACCGCGACCGATTGACCAAACCTCTGATCAGACAGGGGGGCCAACTTGTTGAGACTACCTGGGAAGAGGCCTTAAACGTTGTGGCCAAGCGGTTCTTTGACCTGAAAGCCATGTACGGTTCCGATTCTATCTCCGGTTTCAGTTGTGCCAGGGCCACCAACGAAGAAAACTTTTTGATGCAAAAATTCATGCGGACTGCGATCGGAACCAACAATATCGATCACTGTGCCCGACTCTGACACGCTCCCACGGTGGCCAGTTTGGCCCTCACCTTCGGCAGCGGCGCAATGACCAACTCCATTGCGGATATGAAACAGACCGATCTTTTCTTTATGATCGGCAGTAATCCAGACACCGGTCATCCAACGATTGGCCTGCGGGTCCATCAGGCCGTTGATCGCGGCGCCAAGCTCGTCGTGGTTGATCCACGCAAGACCAAGCTGGCCGAGCGGGCCGATCTCTGGTTGCGCCTCAAGCCTGGCACCGATGTGGCATTACTGAATGGCATGATGAATATCATCCTTGAGAATGAGCTCTGGGACAAAAAATTTGTTGAAGATCGGACCGAAGATTTCGATTATTTAAAGGAAGTGGTCAAGAAGTACACCCCGGACATCGTTGAAGAGATTACCGGTATTCCGGAAGATCAACTTCGCCAGGCAGCCGAGATGTATGCTGCCAAGGGTCGCCATGCGATCTATCACGGCATGGGCATCACCCATTATGTAACCGGTACTGATCGGGTTAAAAGCATTGCCAACCTGGCCATGCTCTGCGGCAAGGTCGGGGTGGCCGGAGGCGGCTGCAACCCCTTGCGCGGACAAAATAATGTCCAGGGTGCCTGCGATATGGGCGCGCTATTTAATACCCTGCCTGGATACGCCAGTCTGGACAACGATGATCTCTTCGCTAAATATGAAGAGGCCTGGAAAGTGAAATTGCCACGACGGCCCGGTAAACCTGCAACCGAGGTCTGGGATAATGTGCTTTCGGGAGATATTCGGGGCCTATATATCTTTGGTGAGGATCCGGTCGTGGCCGATCCTAATATTTCCCATGTCCGGGAAGCCATGGAGAAGGTTGATTTTGCCGTGGTTCAGGATATTTTTCTGACAGATACTGCCAAGATGGCCGATGTGGTTCTGCCGGCCGCCTGTTTTGCCGAAAAAGATGGCACCTTTACCTGTACCGAACGCCGGGTCCAGCGGGTCCGTAAGGCTGTTGAACCACCGGGCGAGGCTAGAGCCGATTGGCGGATTTTCTGTGATCTGTCCAAGAAGATGGGCTATGAGATGAATTATGATTCTGCCGAGGATGTCTTTGAGGAGATTCGGACTCTGCTGCCCCAATACAAGGGTATTACCTACGAACGGCTCGAGGAAGTCGGACTGCAATGGCCGGTCCCCAGTGAAGACCATCCTGGGACACCGGTATTACATACTGAGACATTCACCAGGGGTAGGGGGCTTTTTATCCCTGAAGAGTATATTCCACCCGTTGAGCTTCCTGATGATG
>DAOVJK010000253.1 GCA_030673265.1 Pseudomonadota bacterium
GAATTACTTTTCGAAAGGATTCCTGAGCAACATGGTTTCTTCTCTGCCGGGTCCAACTGAAAGCAGCATGACCGGGGTTTCGGTAAGTTCCTCGATCCTCTTTACATAATTTCGGGCTTTGACCGGCAGGTCATCGGCGTTTCTGGCTTGGGTTATATCTTCTTGCCAGCCGGGCATCTCTTCGTAGACCGGGTTCAGTTTGCTGGTGGTCTTGATGTTGCCGGGCATGGCGTCGTACCTTTTACCGTCAAGCTCATATGAGGTGGCGGTTTTGAGGGCGTTTTGGCCGCTTAAAACATCAAGTTTGGTTATGGCCAGACCGGTTACGCCGTTTAAGCGGACTGCTTCGTTGGCGACAACCGTATCCAGCCAACCGCAACGACGGGTGCGGCCGGTGGTGGCGCCAAATTCTCCGCCCTTCTTCTGGAGGGCTTCGCCGGTTGCATCAAACAGCTCACTGGGGAAAGGGCCTTCGCCAACTCGGGTGGTATAGGCTTTGAGGATGCCTATAACCTCATCTATATGACTAGGGCCGAAGCCGCTGCCGGTACAGGCGTTGCCGGAGACCGTGTTTGATGAGGTGACGAATGGGTAGGTGCCGTGGTCGATATCGAGCTGGGTTCCCTGCGCCCCTTCAAAGAGGATGTGTTTACCTGCTTTGCGGGCCTGGTCAAGTTCGACGGAGACATTGCCGATAAAGGGCGCCAGTTTTTCTGCATGGTCGAGGTATTGGCGCAAGATGTCATCAAAGGAGATCGGATCGCGGTTGTATTTTTTGGTGAGCAGAAAGTTCTTTTCGTCGACGTTCTCCTGGAGCTTCTCCCGGAACAGACTTTCATCAAGGATGTCTCCGGCCTTGATACCGTTGCGCAGGATTTTGTCTCCGTAGCAGGGGCCGATACCGCGGCCGGTAGTGCCGATCTTGGCCCCGTCTTTTTTGGCATTTTCATCGGCCCCGTCGAGAAGCATATGGTAGGGCATGATCAAGTGGGCGTTATGGCTGATGGTAAGCCGTCCCGGCGTGACGGGCAGACCGGCTTCGGTTAATTCATCCATCTCCTCCAGGAGTACGGCGGGATCGATTACCACGCCATTACCGATCATACATTTCTTGTTTTCGTAAAGGATTCCGGAGGGGATCAGGTGAAAGACATATTTTTTACCTTCGACAACCAGGGTGTGGCCGGCATTGTTTCCGCCTTGGAATCTGACCACATAATCAGCATAATTGGTAAGCAGATCAACTACTTTACCTTTGCCTTCATCACCCCACTGGGTGCCGACGATAACCACGTTAGCCATTAAAATCTCCTCAGATATTTGCTGCGCCCGCAGGCGAAAAATTTAACAGATTGGTTGGCAAAACAGTACTTAACACCAACGAGGCAACATAGCCAAAGTGCTGGTAAAAGTCAATCGCTGCTCGGGGTTATATTGCCGTGTCTCATCCTGTCCAGAATCCACCGTCAAAATGTTCACGCCTGAGAAGATGTTCTTTGTTCATTATGGGTATCAAGTTGATATCACAAGGGAATATTAAGGAGTATACCTGAAAGTGAGTTGTCCCGTTATCAGGGTGGTTTTCGCCTCGCATCGGCCGCTGTCTTGCTTGTCGGTGGAGAGTGGATGTCCTCTATCCCGCTTGACACCTCAAGGTAAATGCCGTAATTTCTTTCTCTTGGCTGTGGTGTTATCTTTAGGCGGCAAGCTGCTTTGTCCTCTCAAGTCTTGGTTACCGTCATATTATCTGCAACTGGTGAAAAATGTTTGGCATCGGACTCCCTGAACTGATTCTCATAATGGCGGTAGCCCTTATCGTAGTAGGCCCGGAAAAGCTACCGGAGCTTGCCAAGGGGCTGGCCAAACAGATGCTTGAACTCAAGAAGGCTGCTAATGTCTTGAAAGAGAGTCTCCGGGAGGATGAACCAGATAAAAAAGATTGGGACAGTGATTTGCCGGTGGGTTTTTCCCGACCGGAGCAGCTGGCCGAGGCTGGTCGTAAAGCCAGCGCAATTAACGATAGTCCCGCGCCTGCTGCCGATGAATCTGTAGATGATTATCCTGACAACGAAGAACTCGCTGCCAGGCCCGACGATATCGAAGTCGAGAGTCCGGCAGAGTCCGGCGAGGCTGATTCTGCGGATAAAGAAGATCCTGATCCAACGGCAGAGAAAGAAGAAGCCTAGATGGCCGCCGCAAATCAGCTAACCGGCCTTTCCGGTGCCCATCTAAAGGAACTGCGTCAGCGGGTTCTGGTTGTTTTCTGCTCGGTGTTGTTTTTTACAGCTGTGGCCTATTATTTTTCACGGCCCATTACCGCTTTTCTGGTTCAACCAATTTTCCGGGCTTCCCCGGAAATTGAAGGCCTGATCTATACCCATCTGACCGAGGCCTTTGTCAGCTACCTTAAGGTTGCGGTTTTGGCCGGGCTGGCGGTCAGTTTCCCTGTTGCCTGCTATGAATTATGGATGTTCGTGGCGCCGGGCCTGAGGCGTCGGGAAAAAAGAACCGCTCTGACCATAAGCTTCTGGGCGACCTTTCTTTTTCTGGGCGGGATTCTCTTCGGGTACTTTGTGGCGCTGCCGGAGGTGTTGTCATTCCTGATGGACGCCGCCGGTGCTCAACTGGCAGCTAAACCCCGGTTCGATTCCTATCTGACTTTTGTGGCCCGCACAGTTATCGCCTTTGGGCTTGCCTTTGAAATTCCCTTCCTGATGGTCGCCGCCGGGCGCACCGGGATTGTTCCCCGAAAATATTTCGTTGATAAGCGCTGGATAAGCTATGGCGCTATTCTGGTGCTGGCCTTTCTGCTGGTAGCCGGTGATCCGCTTGGCGCCATTCTTCTGGCCCTGCCGCTTATTGCGCTATACGAGATGGGGATTCTGATGACGCTCTTGCTCTGTCGGCAAAAGGATGTCGAGCAGGTGGGGTCAGATTGAGAGGATCAACCTGTTGATGGGTTTAATTTACCCTTGACCCGAAGTGAAAATCCAGCAAATAGAAGATTATTCGTTTGTAAGCTCCCAGGCTCACCCCCAATCCTACGACTCTTTTGCTTTGTCGAAATAACAAACTTATCTTAAGCCGGCGATAAAGGGGCCGACCGCCTCCGGGCCCTTTTCGTCGATCAGGCGGATGGTCTTGGTACCGATTACGGCGATATCGGCCTGGCCGGTGAGGAAATCCACATCTTCTTTGTCGCTGATGCCGAAGCCTACTGCCAGCGGCAGGTCGGTGGACCGGCGGCAGCGCGCCATATAATCGCCGAAGTCCTGGTCGAAATCGGTTTTCTTACCGGTTACTCCCCGTCTGGCAACGCAGTAAATGAAACCGTTGGCATGGTTGGCCAGTTCTTTCATGCGTTCTTCGGTGCTGGTCGGGGCATAGATCATAATTGGGGCCAGATCGTATTTTTTGGCCAGGGCCAGGAATTCTTCGCCCTCTTCGGGCGGCAGATCCGGGACGATGAAGCCCTTGATATTGATCTCCACCGCTTTTTTGAAGAACTCTTCCACCCCGTATTTGAATAGGATGTTGTAGTAGGTCATGAACAGGAAAGGGATCTGGTGGGTACCGGTGATCTCGGCGGCAAAGTCCAGACAGTCCCGGACCTTGGTGCCGTTCTCAAGGGAGTCCTGATTGGCTTTGAGGATCATCGGCCCATCGGCCATCGGCTCGGAAAACGGAATCTGCATCTCAATCAGGTCGACACCGTTGTCGACCATCTGTTTGATCACTTCCCGGTTGACCGCAAAGGATGGATAACCCAGAACCAGATGGGTCATGAGCAGGATGTCTTTCTGGGCTTTTTGTTTGTGGAGATATTCAGTCAGCTGCATATTCACGGCCTTTTTTAATTATGAATTCCTTCCAGGATGGATCATCGAAGGCATTGGCAATGGTGAAGATGTCTTTGTCGCCTCGGCCCGACATGTTGATGATGATCGCCTCGTCCCGGTTCATTTCGGCGGCCTCCTTGAAGGCCTGGACAAATCCGTGGGTGGATTCCAGGGCCGGGATAATGCCTTCCTTGGTCATGGTCAGCTCTAGAGCCGCCATAACTTCCTGGTCGGTTGCCGAGGCAAACCGGACCAGCCCTTTCTCCCAGAGGTCGGTGAGGATCGGGGAGACGCCCACATAGTCAAGTCCGGCTGCGACCGAATGGGTGTCAAGCATCTGGCCATCGGAGTCCTGCAGGAACATGGTCTTGTAGCCTTGGGCCACCCCGGCGGAGCCATCCTGCCCAGCCAGCCTGGCTGCATGCTGTCCTGTTTCGATCCCGTGGCCGCCGGCCTCCACCCCGATTAATTCAACCTCGGTATCAGCGAGGAATCCCTGAAAAATCCCCATCGCATTGGAGCCCCCACCGACGCAGGCAAAAACCCGGGCCGGCAGTTTGGTGTGGACTTCGAGAATTTGCTTTCGTGCCTCCTGGCCGATAATAGACTGGAACCAGGCCACCATTTCCGGAAAGGGGTGAGGGCCGCAGACGGTTCCCATTACATAGTGGGTGTCATCCATGGAGGTGACCCAGTCGCGAAAAGCCTCGTTGATAGCGTACTTCAGGGTCCGGGAGCCGCTGGTCACCGGGATGACGGTGGCGCCCGTTTTTTCCATCCAGAAAACGTTGGGCCGTTGGCGCATGACATCTTCTTCGCCCATGTAGATCGTGCAGTCGAAACCGAATTTAGCCGCCATGGTCGCGGTGGCGACCCCATGTTGGCCGGCGCCGGTCTCGGCAATTACCCGTTTTTTGCCCATGCGTTTGACCAGCAATCCCTGGCC
>DAOVJK010000022.1 GCA_030673265.1 Pseudomonadota bacterium
ATTACCAGAGCAACCGACAGGGTTGTATTACTCCCAGATATTTTCCGACGATATGCAAAAATATCTGGACTACTTTCCCAACTGGGAGAAGAAGGCTAAATCTTTGTTGAGGGATCACGTCTCCGTTTGACTCTACTTTGTCAATATTCAGCAACTAAAAAAAAGAACTTGATGGTCGATGATCAAGAACGATTCGTCACTCCTGTCTGGGTTGTAGATCAGTTGTTTTCGTTTCGATAACGTCGGATCGGGAAAGCCAGATTTTGATCAGTTCGGCTAGATTCTCTGGTTTGGCCGGTTTGGAAAGAAAATCATCCATGCCGGCCTCGATGCATTTTTCACGCTCTCCTTCAATTGCGTGGGCGGTCATGGCAATGATTGGCAGGTTGCTTTTTTGGCGCAGCTCTTCATCCTCACCGTCTTTCCAGGCCCTGATCCGGCGAGTAGCTTCGTAGCCGTCCATCTCCGGCATTTCACAATCCATGATGATTAGATCAAAAGGCATGCTTTGCAGTGATTGCAGGGCTTCCTGGCCGTTGGCGGATATTTCGACCCGGTAGCCGAGTTTCTCAAGGATGGCCTTGGTTACTTTTTGGTTGATGATGTTGTCTTCTGCCACCAGAATCCGTATTTCCTGTTTGTAGCTTTCGGCAAGAGAATGGCGAGTAATCAGGGAGCCAACTTCTGGCCCTTCCAATTGACGGCCATGGACTACGGCTTCTAAACATTTTTTCAGGATGGTCTCTTTTATCGGTTTGTAGAGGTATGCGGCAAATCCCTTCGAAGCCAAGCGGGCTGCATCACCGCGACTGCCGATAGAGGTCATCATGATCAGCTTGGTGTCGCCGATTTCCGAGTCTTGTTTGATCATGGATCCCAGTGCCTCACCGGTCATCCCCGGCGGCATTAGTAGGTCAATGATGGCCAGATCGAAAGGCTGCCCTGCTTTTGCCGCTCCCCGCAAGATCTCCAGAGCGGTGTTACCGTTGGCAGCTTCAGTAAAGTTTTGGCAGCCCCAGGCCGTGGCAACTTTTTTTAGATAAGAGCGGTTGGTGGCGTTATCGTCTACGGCCAGGAGTCGACAATGACTAAGGTCCAGAGAAGTTTGTGCTTCTGGTTTGGTTTCCTGGTTGATCTGGGACTGTTTGCCAAATTTGGCGGTAAACCAGAATGTTGCACCATGCCCCGGGGTGCTGTTGACCCCGATATTGCCGCCCATCAACTCGGAGAGTTGTTTAGAGATGGCCAGGCCAAGACCGCTGCCGCCATACTTTCTGGTGGTGGAATAATCCGCTTGAGTGAAGAGGTTGAACAGAGATTGATGCAGTCCTTGTGAGATGCCGATCCCGCTATCCTTGACGGAGAAACGTAACATCACCTCAGAGTCCAGATCCTCCTTAAGAGATATCGTAATTGAAATTTCACCCTGCTCCGTGAATTTAATGGCATTGTTGCCCAGATTGATAATCATCTGTCGCAATCTGCCAGGGTCACCGATGAGTAGAGACGGCACTTCCGGGTCGATCTGGCAGATGATTTCCAATCCTTTCTGGTCGGCCCGTAGGGCCAGGATGTCGCTGGTGTCTTCCAAGGTGTGGCGCAGGTTGAAGCTAAGTTTCTCCAGATCAAGTTTGCCTGACTCAATCTTGGAAAAATCGAGGATGTCGTTGATAATGGCCAGCAACCCATCGGCGCTGGTCTGGACAGTCTCCGTGAAATCGCGTTGTTCCGGTTGGAGGTCAGTATCTAGGAGCAGGCTGGTCATGCCTATGATGCCGTTCATCGGGGTGCGGATCTCGTGACTCATGTTGGCCAGGAATTGACTTTTAGCCTGGTTGGCTTTGGCGAGTTTACGATTAAAGCGTCGAGTTGAGAGGGTGATGTAGCCGAGCAAGCACAGGATGATAATGGCGATAGCCGTGACCCGCCATACTATTCTCCAATCGGTGCCGTGCTGGAATTTTAGGGTGTACCAGCTTCTGAGGATGGCATTGCGGGTAGTATCGTCCAAGTTCTTAATCAGCTTGTCGAACACGGACAGCAGGATCGGATCGTCTTTACGCACCCCGACTCTGAAGGCATTGTCCAGACCTGTCTGTCCGGCAATCTTGAGGTTGCTGAGGCCGAGTTCCTGGATACTGCTGGTGATAATAAACAGGGCGTCCAGAGTTGCATAAAGCTTTCCGTCTGAAACTTTGCGCAGGGCATCTCCGACCGATTTTACTGGAATGATTATGATCTCCGGGTATTGCTTCCGGATCTTCTCCTCGTAGACATAGCCATCGACAACGCCGAGTTTGCGACCCGACAATGCTTCCAGTCCGTCGAGGTAAAAGACATCATTTCTGGCGACGAGGACAACGGAGTCGGTGAGATAAGGCTCGGTAAAGTTCAGGAATTCACGCCGCTGCGGGCTTTCGTTCAGCAGGGACAGGATGTCGCACTGGCGGGATTTTGCCGCTTCGAGGGATTCCTTCCAGTTTTCAGTCAGCACTAGTTCAATCGGGACTGGGATTCTTTTCTGGAACTCAGACATAAAGTCGGCGGCGATTCCCACATGCTTACCCTGTTCGTCGATCCTCTCATACGGCATCCAGTCGGGGTCAACACACATGGTGACTCTCCCTTTTGCTGCGAGATGCTCCTTTTCTTCGTCTGAAAGATCAATATTAGTAGAGCTTTGAGCAATTGATGAAAGCAGCAGGCAGGCGAAGAGCATTGTTAATGCAATTAGAAGTTTAATTGTTTCAATACTCGTAGAGAAATGTGGTTTGTTCCAGTGTCTGTTCATTATTCTCTGAGAGAATACCTCAATTAAAATGGCGCCACAATGTTTTAAGACATCACATGAACTCCTGTCCGGTTCTGCCGGCAATAAGCTGCATGCTTTTGGGGATAACAGCCTTGCCGGTGTCCTGTACCAGCAGATGGACATGATTGGACGTGATGATATAGTCAAGGATCTTCAAGCCATATCTTTTCTTGGCCTCAAAAAGCCAAGACAAGTAACACTTTCTGTCTTTGGCGAATTGGAGCAGAAACTCCCGCTTATGGCAGCGATGAGTGATATGCCATACGCATCCCGGTATATAATATCTGTTAGCGCGAGCCATGGAAACAACATAGCCTGGCAACTATAAATAGCAACGATTACTGAAAGAAAATATTACAAGGAAAATTCTTAAAACCGCTTTTTTGACCCGAAAAAGGTGTCTTTAAGGCAAAAAACAGCGCCGATTTCAAAGAAAAAGCACTACAAAACGACTAGTTGTCTTGGTCCGACCCCAAATATCAATATCCACACCCAGATATCCAACCCAGATATTCCAGATATTCCAGATATTCAGACATCAATAATTAAGTATGGTGTCGCCGCAATTCTTTTTAGAACTAAAAAAATAAAAAATGTTTTAGACGAAATTATATGAGATTCCATATAATAAATTCAGTTGGGCCTAAACATAAGGAGCCGAGGATGAATTCAAATAATTATCGCCTGGTCAAGCTGCTCATCTCTATCCCTTTTCTTCTCCTGTTAACTGCCTGTGCAGCAGGTGGTCCTCAATTCACTCCGGGTACCCCGGCTGGTTTCTGGTACGGTCTCTGGCACGGGATGATCGCCTTTATCAGTCTGGTTATCCATATCTTCAAGGAAAATGTTGTTGTCTATGAAATAAACAATACGGGTGGCTGGTACGATCTTGGTTTCCTGTTAGGCGCAACTTGTATCTGGGGTGGTGGTTCGCACATGTCATGTAAATCTTCCGCGAAAAAGAAACGTGAAAAAGAGTGGAAAGAAATAGGCGAAAAAGTTGAAAGCAAGGTAATGCGTAAACTGAAAGACTGGGCCGAAGACGAAGAAAGTACTGATTCCGGCAAAGACTGGGAAGAGATCTGTGGAAAAGTAGAGAATAAACTGAAGTGTAAAATTCGTGAATGGGCAGAGAAAGACTAAAGCTGAGAGGTATCTTGGAGAATTAAGATCAATAGTCGCGTTTTTGGCCTTAAAAACGTCATTATAGGCCCCTAAAAGGCCTGTTTCTAACCTTAGCTGCTAATGATTACAGCTAGTTAGCGTGGCAAACCAGGCACCGGTGCTTTAGGATAATGGCCCCACAAAACTTATCCAGCACCGTAACAAAGGAATTGCCGATGATACCCATCCATGAATTACTCAGCCGCATCCGATGGGACAAGGAGTTCGGAAGTGGCGATTTTGAGATCGGTTATTACGACCGGGTTTTGGCGGAAATTATCCGGATCCCTTTTACCGAGCTGATTTTTCCGCCCGACAACCGTAATTCCCTTCAGATTATGGATTATGACGGGGTTATCCATTCTGTGCCTCTGCACCGGATCAAGGAAGTTTACAAGGATAACGAGTTGATCTGGCACCGCGAACATTGATTTGCAATAGATGAGATGCAAGGAATGCCTTACTTTTTTTTGTGGCGACTGTTATTTGTGGTTGATTCCGGGGTTATCGCGGACAAGATTGATCTCTGCCCTAAATGCAATAGCCGGGAGTTGAGCACCATCCAAAATAGTTTTCGGCTAGGAGATGAGGAATGGTTTTGGCGAAAAAAAGATTCTTCTCGGGCACCTGTAAGTGCGGCGCTTCCCGGGAGGTCGCGATTTGCAGGGAGTGTCGAAATAACTTCTGTGGCCGGTGTCAGGTGATGGCAGTATTTCAGAAGCATGGCGGCAATACGATCAGGATAAAGTGCTGCCCCAGATGCCTCGGTACCGATTTAGCCCGCCCACATCAAGAGTAATTTAAGAATATTCCTGTTCCACTCTCCAGAAACGGGTTTTACCGGCTTCAGTTTGCTGCGCAATTTTAGATCCGCTATTAATAGGTCAATCGCCAGAAGTCGAGTAGACCGGCTGCTCCCGATGTTTGATTGATATTGGTGTTTTCGTTGCCGCCTGATTTGAGGGCGTATCCCTATTTGTTCATCGTCTATTACGATCAACTTCTTTAGGCAAGAGTCAAGCAAAGACCCCCTTTTTTCTGACAAGAGGCTCGTGAAGCACTTGCAATTTGAATTCACCATGTGAGACGCTAATCATGGCAGCCAACAAATTTTATCTGGCACAGTGCGACTTGAAGCATCACTCATGAATGATTAAAAGCGCGCATTCACCAATTGCGTCGTGGCGGGAGGGCACGATACCTTATTAAGCAAGGCAGTCTTGACATTAAAGGAGTTTAACATGAGACAAAAAAACAAATGGTTCCGGCAAAACTTCTCTTCCATCCTCGTCCTGGCGGCATTCATGACTTTTCAGGCTTCACCTGCCGTCGCCGCCGGCTACGACAACGCCCTTAAAGACGTCAAAGGCATCAAGGCCCTATTCAATGTCAGCTTGAGTTCAGCGGTGTTTTCCAATATTGTCTTTTGGGCAGTCCAGAACGTTTACGAAGATCAGGCTGTCAAATCACTTCCCGAAAAGCCCCAGATAGCCATTGTCTTTCATGGCCCCGCCGTCAAGCTCCTTTCCAGCGACCGCGAAGGTTTCAAGATGAAGGACTACGCGGAGATTGACAAGTTCCAGGCCACACTCAAGCAAATGAAGAATGACGGAGTCAAACTGGAGGTCTGTCTCTATGCGGCCAAAGTAATAGGCGTGGATCCCGCCACCATCATGCCCGAGATCGATCAGGTTGGCAACGGATTCATCTCCGTCGCCGGCTACCAGGCCCAAGGCTACTCGATGGTTACCATTCCATAAAACACCTGCAAATTTATTCAAGAAAAAAGGGCTTACGAATTTAATCGTAAGCCCTGGATTCATTCAAACACCAGGTGTTTTCAGGTCTTAGAGCTTACTTTCTACCACCGAAAAGAGAGTCCTAATACCCCACTCCCTTTTCAGAGAGAGCCCGATATCCTTTTTGAATATCAGTCTCTACTGCCAGGCAATCAGTCCGGCTCACTAACTCACACCCACCAGATCTGCCGTTTGGCTGGATTGCCGTTCTTTTCAAAGACATCACCGGACTCTTTAAGGACCGCGGCCAACTCCTCGACCGTGAACTTGTATCCGTCAACAGCAGCCAATTCAACAAACTCCTCCATGGTTGCGGGTACATCGTATTTGGCGCGGACATTCTTGTCTTCGCCACCAGCTACCAACAGGTCTTCCACATCTTTCTTTGCCATGGTTCTTCTCCTTTATAGATAAAAATTAGGATCTTACAGGTTCGTAGTAAGGGACTGAACCTCCCTGGCCAGAGCCAGCATCTGGCCGACCTCGGCCATGGTGGGAGGGGTAATATTATAGCTCTCGATATCGCAGATCTCCTGGAAGGCGTCCAGGGCCTTGAGCCTTTCACCAAGACCGTTCAGACGGCCGGGCAGAAACTCTTCCATTGACTCCACCAGATCGTGCATAGTGTGGTTATAGGGGAGGTTGCCGCTCTTCATCAGCAGGGCCATGAGCAGCTTTTCGATACCCATGGCCACCAGGTTATAAAGAATCTCCGCGGTAAAAACCTGCCGCCGTTTGGCATAGCCATTAGTGGCCGTGGCCAGGAACTGGTTGCCTTCTGCCCGATAATCCTGCCAGTCATCGATGGGTTCCTTCCTGATATCGCTAAACCCGACCAGGCTGACTGGTGGTGATCCTTGTTTTTCCTGCATTTCCATACCTCTAGTCGGCAGTTGCTTCACTGAACTCGAGGCAGATGCTGTCATCATCCTTCTCGCTCAAGACGTAGACCGCACCGGTAATAAAGCTGATTTGAGCTGCTTGTCTGCTCAAACTTAACTTATGCCCTTTAGGTGCAAAGCTCATCTCCTGACCAAGTGCTACCTGCCGGAGGGTGGCAATATCGCGGTTTACCGTGGCCCGGTCCGCCTTTTGGTTAATATGAACCAGAACCTCCCTGTCATTGTCGGTAAACTGCAGGATTAAAGAGTTATGATCGAGAAAGACCAGGTCCTCGTAGGCATATGAAATACCCATCCCTGCCGCCTCCACTATATTTTTGACGATACCTAATTCATTCATCTTTCTTCCTCGGTGGTAATGGATCTTGTTTGTCACTACGTGGCAATCAGATAGTCAGCGGCAGGTTCGCCATCTTCCAGGCCGTCGAGGATAGTATCAATAACCTCTTCAGTATCGACGCCCTTGAACCACCAGTTTTCAGGCTGGATCACCATGATCGGGCCGCTGTCACACTGCTTGAGGCAGGTGGTGGCGGTGATCAGACAGTCCAGGCCGCGGTCCAGAACCTCTTCTTCAATGTATTGCAGGAAGCCGTCGGTCTGCTTGTGGCAGATGCCCTTTTTGTCGCCTGCGACTCGGAAGCTCTGGCAGAGAATTATTTGTCGTTCAGGGATTGCCATGGGGAACTCCTTTTTAAAGTTAAAAGTTATAAGTTAAAAGTGCCTAAAGTTATGGTAGTTACGATTCAAGCATCAAGCGTGCTCAAGTTTCCTCGCTCGAATTTGCACCACTCATAAACATTTTTTCTTTTTGCCGCCGCCGTAGAGGACATCTACGGTGCCCTCGATCTCGTTGTCGGTGATCAGGACGGTAATGCCGTGGTCGCCAAGAATTTGCCTGGGACTTTCACCGACGCTGGCCGTGAGGATTGCAAAGCAATCGTCCAGGGTTTCGGCAAGCTCCTGCCACCTTGAACTGCCGCGGCCCGGTTCCGGGACGGGGCGAGTGGTGAGCAGACAGGGAAGTCCGTCTTCCCTGGGGCCATAAACCAGCACCTGATAGGCCTGGCCAAGATGCAGGTCCACCTCCATCCCGTTGGAACTGACAACCGCGACATTGGGCCGCTTTTTGGTCGGGACCGGAGGGCGATCGGCAAGGCTTTCACAACTACCGAGAAAGGCAGAGCACCCGGCGCCAAGGCCGCCTGTCCTGGCTGGCTGCAGACTTGTCTCGAGATGCTCTGCCCCCTGATGCAAAGCGTTTTCCAGCATCTTTTTATCCGGGGGACTGAGCACTTTTTCTTGCGGATCTGCCGGGGCTATGTATGGCACCAGGATCATTTTTGCGGCGCCGCGCCCGGCCATGGTCCTGGCAATCTCGCCGACATGACCATCGTTGACGCCGGGATAGACGGTGGTTTGGATATTGACGGTGCAGCCCGCTTCTTTAAAGGCCGCAATGGCCCGGGCCTGCTCGTCCATCAGCATCGCTGTCGCCTGGCCCAGGGGAATCGTTTTCTTGTCCGGCCTGATCCAGGCATACAGTTTATCAGCCACTTCATGGTCTACGGCATCAACCAGCAGCGTGACGGAACTCACCCCGAGTTCCTTAAGGGTCCCGGCAAACTTCTCCCCATGAATCCCGAGGGTGGTAAGCGTCAAGACGATATCCGGGTGGTTCTGGCGGATCAGAAGAAGGGTCTCCTCGGTGAGGCTGATTTCTGCCAGCGGGTCACCCGGTCCGGCAAGATCAACCGCCGCTACGGCCGCGCCCGCCCGGAGGTGTTCTGCCACCCAGTTCAGGGCTCCGCCGGGAGGCACGGCCCGCGCATTTTTCTCCAACGGCTCGAAACGAATTCGAGCCACTGGTCGTGGCGCTACCGGCAGGGTGAGCGTGATCGGCGCACCACCACTGCAACAGGACCGGTCATCTTTGCCTAATTGAATAGTTGTCATTTTTCTTTACCGTATGTCGGGATCTCGTATCCCCAGGGCCAGAGTTTAAGCCTGTCCCTGGGGAATTTATTAAAGAACCAGTTCAAACTTCTGTTCCGCTGCGTCTCTATCCTGACGATCCATCAACACGCCGAGAATCTTCTCAAGCAGTCGCAAGCCGCCCTTGTAACCGACGGTGGGAAAATACTGATGCCCCTGGCGGTCGAGGATGGGGAAGCCCCAGCGCACGTAAGGCAGGTCTTCATCACGGGCGATATACTTGCAGTAGGTATTGCCAAGGAGCAGATCAACCGGCTCGTTCTTGATCCACTGATGGAGGAGAAACATATCTCCTTTGGCCTTGACGTTGACCTCGCAGCCCATATCCTTGGTGATCTCCCTGATCCGTTTCTCGAACTTCTTGCCCGGGGTACCGGTAACAATATGAATCGGTTTCATGTCGAGAGAGACCAGGAACTCCGTCATGGCAATGAGCTGATCCGGGTCGCCGACCAGGGCCACCTTTTTACCATACAGGTATTGATGCATATCAGAAATCATGTCCACCAGCTGGCCCCGTTCATCGGTGATCTCATCGGGGATGCTCACCCCGGCAATGGTCCGCAGGGCCTCGATGAAACGGTCGGTGGCCATGAGGCCGAAGGGCATCTCCAGAATACTGCAGGGCACCTTGTACTTGGTATCAAGCGCCCGGGCCGCATCGCCGGAGCACCATTCGCCAAGAGCCAGGGTGCCGATAGAATCGCCGCAACTCTGCAGCTCGGCAACCGTGGTACCGCCATCGGGAAACATCTTGTACTCGCCGGACAGGGGGCCGTTCAAGACGCCCGAGGTATCCGGAAAGAGGATGGTCTTGACCCCGATCAGGCCGGTCAGCCGCTTGATCTCCTCCATATCGCAAGGCTCCACCCAGCCGGGGATAATGTTGACCTTGCCATTCTTCTTGCCGGTGGGCTCGGCCATCATGGCCATCGCCTTGACCATACTGGAAAACCCGGTGACATGGGAGCCGGCGTAGCTCGGCGTAGAGCAGCTGATGACGTGCTTGCCTTCGGGGATCTTGCCTTCGGTTTCCGCCTTTTTCTTGATCTGGGGGAGATCGTCGCCGATGGTCTCGGACAGGCAGGTGGTATGGACAGCAATCACCTCCGGTGCATAGACCGTGAAGATATTATTGATGGCCTGCAGCATATTGGCCTGGCCGCCGAACACCGAAGCACCCTCGGTAAACGAGCTGGTGGAGGCGGAGATCGGCTCTTTATAATGCCGGGTCAAGGTGCTGCGGTGATAAGCGCAGCAGCCCTGGGATCCATGGCTATGGGGCAGACAGCCGTGGATACCCAAGGCCGCATACATGGCACCGATAGGCTGGCAGGTCTTGGCCGGATTAATGGTCAGGGCCTTGCGCTCGGTGATCTTTTTGGGAGTATGTCTTAGTAGCATTGTTTTATCCTCAAAAATTGAGTGAAAAGTCTATTTATCAGCCGCTGATGGCTAAGATAATGATTAGGAGATACTTTCAGTTCGAGCCGCCGATGGCCAGGCCCAAGAGGTGCAAACCTTACAGTCAAAGCCAATGGCTGTGCCAAAGAGGTGCAAACCTTACAGTCAAAGCCGATGGCTGAGCCAGAGAGGTGCAAACCTTACAGTCAAAGCCGATGGCTGAGCCAGAGAGGTGCAAACCTTCCAATCAAAGCCGATGGCTAAGCCGAAATCGTCGGATGCAAGGCGCCCGGATTTCGCGAAGTGAGGCGTACGTCAGTACGCCGCAGCGCCGCGATAATCCGGAGCAACGCCGCAGCCGGCGACTTTCGGCGACGCCATCTATTCCCAGTTGTACGAGGCCGTAAGCCTCGCATTCTTCTGCCAGGGGGCCTTCATATAGCCCCAGACCCGGGAGTTCACCAGCCGGTCGATCTCCTTGTAAAAGTTGACCGCACCCTGGAACCCGGCATAAGGGCCGCCGGAGTCGTAGCTGTGCAGCTGCTTCATGGGCACGCCCAGTTTCTGGATGGAGTATTTCTCCTTGATCCCGGCGCAGAAGATATCCGGCTTCATCAGTTCCACCAGCTTTTCCGCCTCGTACTGGTTGAGATCATCGACAATGATAGTGCCCTTGTCCATATCCACAGACAGGCCGTCATACTCCTTGAACTTATAGCCCGCCTTGTCCAGGGCCTTCAGCTCCTTGGCGCTCTTGCGCGGCTTGAAGCGGGTCTCGTCCGCTTCAACAGTAAGCTCCTCGATATTCCGGCTATCGGCATCGAGCTTGATGTTGGGCAGCACCTGGCGACCTTCGTAATCATCCTGATGGCCAAACTCATAACCGGCCGAGATGGTCTTCATGCCCAGCTCGTCAAAGAGCTCCTTGTAATGGTGGGCCCGGGAGCCGCCGACAAACATCATCGCGGTCTTTTCGGCGGTGCGGGGCAGGATCTCCACCAGGGATGCGTCAACCGCGGGCATCTCTTCGCTGATGACCTCTTCGACCTTATCGATAAGCCCCTGCTCGCCGAAATAATCGGCAATTTTGCGTAAGCTCTTGGCCGTGGCCTTGGCGCCGATAAAGTTCACCTTGACCCAGGGAATGCCGTACTTGGTCTCCATCATGTCGGCCACATAGTTAATGGAGCGGTGACACATGACCGCATTGAGATCGGCGGTATGGGAGGAGGCAAACTGGTCATAGGTTGCGTTGCCGGAAAAGGTTGAAATACAGGTAATGCCGCATTTCTGAAAGATCCGGTCAATCTCGAAGCCGTCGCCGCCAATATTGTACTCGCCGAGCAGGTTGATCTTGTACTTGCCGGGCTTGACCTCGTCGTTTTCACCGACAATATGACGGAACACCTGGTTATTGGCAATGTGATGGCCAGCCGACTGGGAAACCCCCTTGTAGCCCTCACATGAAAAGGCGTAAACGTTGCAGTCGCCGAATTTCTCCTTCATGTTCTTGGTGACGGTGTGGATATCATCACCGATCAGACCCACCGGGCAGGTAGCAAACACCGCAATGGACTTAGGGTGAAAGAGGTCGTAGGCCTCCTGAATCGCAGTCTCCAGCTTCTTTTCACCGCCAAAGATGATGTCCTGCTCCTGCA
Source organism: Pseudomonadota bacterium (assembly GCA_030673265.1). Classification (GTDB taxonomy): domain Bacteria; phylum Desulfobacterota; class Desulfobulbia; order Desulfobulbales; family JAGXFP01; genus JAGXFP01. The sequence goes on from DAOVJK010000022.1 coordinate 11,735, forward strand.
TGTCGGTGGAAAAACAATAATTCATGAAGTTCTCACCGTCCGGGCCGGCATCGGTCTGGTTCCGCCTGGTCAACCAGGCATAAAAGCTGCAGCCGATAGGACCGTGGACAATATTGACAATATCACGGGTCGGACCCATGATAACGCCCTTACAGCCGGCGTATGTACAGCCGCGCATGGAGATGATCCCCGGAATGGTGCGCACGTTGGCGGTGAGCGCCGGGGTCTCATTCTGCAAGGCCTCATTGATCATGATCTGCTTGGCGCGTTTGCGGGCTACCTTGGGTGGATACTTCGCAATAAGTTCCGCCTTGATATCGGCCGGGTCCCACTGCACCATTTTTTTTTGGGTTGCGGTTGCCATTATATTTCCTCCTTAGGAGATGGACTTAATGCCCATCTCTCCTGTCCTGACCCGGACTGCATCGCTAATCGGCAAGACAAAGACCTTGCCGTCACCCGGCATGCCGGTTTTGTTTGTGTTGACAATGGTGTCTACGACGCAGGGAACCTGGCTGTCTTCCACCACGGCGGTAACCATCCGCTTGGGATAGAGCTTGCCCTTTTCGCCCAGCAGGGCGGCGGCCTCCTCATAGCCCTGTTCAACACCTTCCAGAACCTGGGGATTGGCAAAGCCTTTGCCGCGACCATGGGCCTCATGGGCAAAGAAGGCATCCACACCGCAATCGGTAAGGGCCTGCTTGGTCTGGTTCATCATGTTAATGCGCACAACGGCGATCACCTCTTTCATGCCGGCACCCCCTCGGAGGCGGCTGCGGTCTCCTTGACCCCGGAACTGATGGTATATGACTCTTCCACCTCGCTGATAAAGATTTTACCGTCACCAAAGGCGCCTTTGCCTTTACTGCGAGCCGTCGCCATCACGGTTTCAATAACGAAATCCTTGTCTGCCGCATTGACCACGCTCATCAGCATGACCTTGGGGAGCTCATCGTAGGTGACCTCGCCGATTTTGATGCCGCGCTGCTTACCACGACCGGCCACGGCATATTTGGTAACGGCCGGGAAACCGGCATCCATGAGGGCCGCCAGCACGGCGTCAGCTTTTTCGGGCCGAATAATTGATCTGATCATTATCATCATTGTTCTTTCTCCAAACTTAAGTTCTTTTAAATTATCCAGATGGTTCAATCTGAAGTTCAGCTTATGAGGTGCAAACCTGATGGTGCAATCAGGCGGCTTGCATCAAGCCAAACTCCATGAGCAGTTCTTCGAGTTCTTCTATTTCCATCGGAGTGGGGATGACAAAATCCTTATTACCGTCAATGGCCTTAGCCAGGTTCCGGTAGACGTCGGCCTGGGGAACCTCCGGATTCCATTCGATGACCGTCTTGCGATTGATTTCGGCGCGCTGGACGTCATTTTCGCGGGGCACAAAGTGGATCATTTTGGTCCCCAGTTTTTCGGCAAATTTCTCGATCATCTCCTTCTCGTTATCGACAGCCCGGGAATTACAGATCAGGCCGCCGAGCCGCACGGTGCCGCTCTGGGCAAATTTACAGATACCCTTGCTGATATTGTTGGCCGCATACATGGCCATCATCTCGCCGGAAACCACGATGTAGATTTCCTCAGCCTTGCCGTCACGGATCGGCATGGCAAACCCACCGCAGACCACGTCACCAAGGACATCATAGAAAGCGTATTCAAGTTCTTCGCTTTCCTCATAGGCACCGAGAGATTCCAGCATGTTAATTGAGGTAATGATGCCCCGGCCGGCACAACCTACGCCCGGCTCCGGCCCACCAGACTCAACGCACCAGGTGCCGCCGTATCCGGCCTTACGGATATCATCAAGTTCGACGTCTTCCCCTTCTTCACGGAGGGTATCAAGGACCGATTTCTGGGCCAGGCCACCCAACAACAGCCTGGTAGAATCAGCTTTCGGGTCGCAACCAACGACCATGATTTTCCGCCCTAATTCAATTAAACCTGCTACTAAATTCTGCGTGGTGGTTGATTTGCCGATGCCGCCTTTGCCATAGATTGCTATTTTACGCATTGTCCTACCTCCTTGGAAATTTGTGGGTGTTAAACGGTTTAAGATATTTAATCCCAGCTATCGCAAGGGCTGTGCCATCAGCGAGAAATAAAGAATTTATTCCCGCAACCAACTGATATTAAAGGAAATAAAGAGGGAGACAACGTGGTCCGATCCGAAAATTGACCTCGCCAAAACCAAAATAAAATTGTGCCAATGTTTACAAAAAGGAACGACAGGGGACACAGAGGTAATCTTTCCAAATAATCACAATCTTGTGTTTACTGGTCTGACTGAGTTACAAAAACGTGAAAGTCTTTATAGTTACGGAGGTCGGCGCTGGCCGGCACAACAGATCAAAAAATATTATTTGCCATGATTACAGGTGCTTATCTGCTTGCCCCGGTTTTGATAGCGGGCTGGTACGCTTATTGCGATATCTCATTACAAGCCCGGAAAAGAACCGGGGGCGAAAATTACGGGAGAATCGCATTGCAGACCACAGACTTAAAGGGCATCGGTACTGAACATCTGGAAGTGCAGGCCTTATATCAAATAGCGCAATTGATCGGCTCGGCCCTGGATCTTGACAAGGCCCTGACCGAGATCCTGAGAATCCTCCATGATACCCTTAATATGGCCAGAGCGACTCTGGTCCTGCCGGATGGCGACCTGTCGCGCCTGACGATTAAGGCTTCCTACGGGCTGACGGCAGAAGAGGCCCGGCGAGGGGTTTACCGCCCCGACGAAGGGATCATCGGTACGGTATTCAGGACAGGTTATCCCTTCGCCGTCCCGGATGTACACCGGGAACCATTGTTTCTGGATCGGACCGAGTCGCGGCGGCTTTTGCCCAAAGGAGAAGTATCGTTTGTCGGGGTGCCGGTAATCCTGCTGGAAAGACCGGTAGGGGTGCTGACAGTTGATCGGTTGTTCGGCTCGGAGGTAAGTTTTGAGGAGGATATCCGTTTCCTGACCGTAGTTGCCATGTTGATTGGCCAGTTCCTGCACCTGCATGAGGAAATTGCCGACAAGGAAAAACTTCTGGTTGAGGAGAACACCTACCTCAAAGAAGAACTGCGGACCCGCTACAGTCACCATAATATCATCGGCCAGAGCAAGATCATGCAGGAAGTCTTCCGCTTCATCGAGAAGGTGGCGCCCAGCCGGGCCACCACCCTGCTGCTCGGCGAATCCGGCACCGGCAAGGAACTGGTGGCCCGGGCCATTCATCAGGCCAGCCCCCGCCGGGACAAACCGTTTATCAAGGTCAACTGTGCGGCCCTGCCGGACAATCTTCTCGAGAGCGAACTGATCGGCCACGAGAAAGGGGCCTTCACCGGCGCGACCGCAGTTAAAATGGGCCGCTTCGAGTTGGCTAACGGCGGCACTCTTTTTCTCGATGAGATCGGCGAGTTGCCGTTGCCGCTGCAGGCCAAGCTCTTACGGGTCCTCCAGGAACAACAATTCGAGCGTTTGGGTGGCACCAGAACTATAACTGTCGATGTCAGGATAATTGCTGCCACCAACCGGAGCCTGGAGCAGGAAGTGGCCCGGAAAACCTTTCGCGAAGATCTATTCTATCGGTTGAATGTGGTACCGATCATTTTGCCGGCCCTTAGGGAAAGGCGGGAAGATGTTCTGCTGCTGCTTGACCATTTCATCGGGGAGAGCAACAAGATCAATCATCGGGCGGTAAGATTCAGTAAGCCGGTAATGGATTTTCTGGTCGCATATTCGTGGCCGGGTAATGTCCGGGAGCTGCAGAACCTCGTGGAGCGGCTGGTGATTATGGCTGACGGCAGCTCGGTTTCTCTGAGTTCACTGCCTGCCTATATCCTGGAAGATGTGCCCGCCTGCCAACCGGTTGCGCCGGAACCGCACCAGGGCGCCGACCCAAAAAATACCTTGCCGCCATCCCGCTCGCCCCGCCTGGACGACCTCGAACGGCATGAAGTAGCCGCAGCCCTGAAAAGGCACGGCTGGGTGCGGGCCAGGGCGGCCCGACAACTCGGCATTACCCAACGCCAGATCGGCTATCGGATCAAGAAATACGACCTCCAACCTCCGGACTATATTTAAAGGTGCACCCCATGGCTCAACAGCTGCCTCCCCAAACCGTTTCTCCCTATGTGATCAATCTGTTCTTTGTGGTCGGTCTGGTTTCGGCCTGCTCTTTCCGGATTCTGATCATCTTCTCACATACCTGGCAGGACCTCTTCCGGCCGGTGTGGTATCTCGGCACGACAGGGTACCTGCTCTTTTTCTTCTACCGTTTTGCGATCTCCCAGAAACGGAAAAAAGCGATTAAACAATATGGACTAATCCCTAAGTTGCAGCAGTCGGGCCAGCTTGCAGAGGAGGACCGGCAGGTGATAGTCTACCTGCTTTCCTCGATCCAGAAATCACGAGAGAACCTCAACTATCTCTTTATTTTCGGGCTATCTTTCCTGGCGATAATCGCCGATCAGGTCCTAATGGTAAAGTAATTAAGGCCGGAGGCATGAAATATCTCCGGAATTGGTAAAAATAATGCCTTTCAATTGGTGACAAGACAGAAAAGGAATCTAACGGGCCAGGGACAAACGGATTTTCACCCCTGGCAAATTCAACCCACCTACACCGAAAAACCTATTATTCCAATAAGTTACAGACGACCTCCGTAACACCATTAAATAACCAGTCACGACGATCATGACGTTTTTGGCATTAAAAACGTCATTATAGCCCCAAAAAAGGCGTGGTTTTCATCAACATTACTTCTGATTTAAGTAGTTAGCGTGGCCCTACATCCCGGACATCCTCCCGTTTGCTGAATTTATTAAGGATCAAACGGGATAAAGAAAAGAGTGGATAAACACTCACCGCTCCCTTTAAAGTGCCCTTTTCACCATCAAAAATAGTACTCTAAGGCTAAAAACCAAGAGCTTTTTGGACCAATTATTCGGTTAATCAATCAGTTGGCTTGGTCCGCCCCCAGCTTCTTTTCTCATCACAAGGAAGAAGACTATCTCTTGACAAGAGCCTTTTAATGGGTGGCCCCTTCCCCTTTGCAAAGGTGTTAACTTTTAGGCCCGCAGTAGCCACACCCACACGGCCTTGGAATAACCTATCAAAAATCACGTTGCTTTTCAGCAGATTATGGGCTAGAAAAATTGACAGATTAAACCATATTAGCCTTGCCATCGGATACCAAAATTGCCAGGCATTTTTCCTGCTAACACCTTCGTTGGTGAAGCGCTGGAAAACTATTACTTATTACTTAGCAAAGAGGTCCCCATGTTTAATAAAGTAGCTCTTATCTCTCTCTTGTCCCTTTCTCTCATCATGTCTGCCTGTGCCACCAGGCAATCCGCCCAGATTAACACGTTGCTTACGCCACAAGAAAAACAACAGGCCGAAGCAGCAATTGCCGAGGCCTTTGAAGGTGCTAAACCCATGGGTCATTTCAATGATAGCAGGGGCGCCAGGGTGCCGGTCGGCGATCAGTCATTTTACCTGAAATTCCGCAAGGGCAATGAAAGTAACGATACCCCGGTTCTCATTGGTGTAGTAAACACCTTGGCCTTTATCGGTACCCTTGGCATCATCCCCATGTGCGAGATACGAAGCCAGGTCTTTAAAAGCAACATTGCCGGCATCAGCTATGAGCAGAGCTATTATGACTGTATTGGCTGGCTACCCATGAAACAGGAGAAAGAAACGATAAGCTCTAAAACCCTTGCCCATAAAACCGTCGATAAAATCCTATACGATCTTTTTGATCAGGATTATCTCTCTCTAAGCAAGCTGAAGCGCTAATGGATCGCTCGTACAGTTATCTGCTGCTGATCCCTTTCCTGCTCGTGGCCTGCGTCGGCCAAAAGGCGGTATTTGTCAACCCTAACACCGGACAGGACTTCCGACTGCGCCGTATCACCTATGAAGGTGATTTTTTTTCCTCTCGCATGCAAAGTCGCTTCCGGAAAGTGCTCAAGGAATCACCCCTGTTCACGAAAGACCTTGCCAGCCCGAGTCTTGATCTAAAGGTGAGAAAGATCAGCTCCAAAACTAACACCACTGGCATGGTCTTTAGCGGAACTTCCACCATCCACTACCTCTTTATTAACCCGGCCACAGGCAAGGTCATACTCGAGGCCACCAACACCATCTCCACCCGCAGCACAGCGGCCGATATGGGCCAACGGCGCTCAGAACTTGGCATGAACCTAGCCGTGGACAACGCTGATATTCTCGTTACCGAGCTGAGAAAACATGG
>DAOVJK010000175.1 GCA_030673265.1 Pseudomonadota bacterium
ACGACAGACAAGAAAAAGAGGTATGCATTACGTTTAAGTTAAGATGCGCCAGGCCGCAGGCTTGAGCGTCGAATTCGCCCCGCTTTATTATAGCCACTGCCCCAACAACACCCAATATCCCTGAAAAAGCAAGACGTCCAATATCATCATATTCATCGTTATCCTCGATTTAACGAGCTAACAAGTGATTTAAGACCAATTACATTGGCTGATTATGGACAACTACACTATGGATTTATAAAGGGATGATAAATTTCCACCGTGAACTGTCTTTGCTCCCCGTGCCGAGCAATTCCCCTTAAGTTTGCCGAACCGTTCGACAAACGGTTCGACAAACGGTTCGGCGACAAATTGCCTCTAAAAGCTTTTACATCACCGTATTGCCGGCATGTTCCACGATCTGGTCATTAAGCCGTTCAGCCTGCAGGCATAGAGCCTCAAGGCGCGATTCAATGATCTGGGGAAACGGATTGCCATCAGTTTCAATAGCCAGGAATGGAAATTTCCGATCACCTTCCAACAACGGCTCAAGATGGGCCGAACCGTTGCCGTTAATCTGCGCTCTCTTTTCAACACTGTTAAACTTTTCATTGAGAATTGATTCAGCCACCCGGCAAGGCATGCACCCGAAAGGTCCAATAGAAATAACCCCGCAGGAGGGCTCGAGGATTTCGTGAATGGCTGAACCGACGGTAAGGATCGTTTCGCCGGTAAGATTAGGCGAGACGAATTTTTTGCCGGCGTCTATGGCCGGTTCCACGTCTCCGTTATGGCCGGTGTAAAAAAGACCACTGGGAGCCAATTTCTCCCGGATCTTTTTATAAAAGTAGTTTTTGACATGATAACGGATATGAAAAGCAAAATCCTTACTCTGACCACCCTCAATATCCTCCTTGATCAGCCAATCCAGATATTTCAGCCATTCAGTTGTTGGAGCGGTGCGGACGATAAAACCGCGGGCGGCCATTCTTTCGATAATACTCTGTAAGGATATAGGATCGTGCCGGACATATATCTCACCAATAAGTGACAGCTTGGGAATCTCATTATAGGGTTTTTTGAGCGGTATCATGGCCAGTTCCCGGGCGGATCTGGATAACTGCCGGGCGAGAACCAACCAGCTTTTATCGATAGTGGGCAGGATTGCCTCATATTCACGGTTCAAGACCTCAACCCCCTGCTCCGGGTCCACGGCCGCAGCCAGGATTGTGGCCCAGATCTCGTCCAGGATATCGCCGATGAGCACTGCCCGCCAGGCTGCCAGACTAAAACGGTTGCCGAGACCTCCGTAACCGTTCAAGGATGTCAGGGAGAGTACTGCGGCATCTGGAATCTGGTGTTTTTCAACTATCCTCTTGGAAAAAACGTGGTATTGCCCGAAGCGACAAGGCCCCTGGGCGGTGGCCATAAAGAAGGCAGTAAGCTCCCCTGCTGGTCGGTTGCCCAGGTAATGGAGCATGGAGCCGACCGTGGTCTGGAGCGGCAGACATTCCTTGCATGATGAGTTGCCGCGGCCCAGTTTAAGGACATCTTCGTTCGCCGGCGGCAGAGCTTCGGCGCGGATGCCGACCCGGGCAAAAGCCTGGGCCAGCAGAGGGGTGCCAAATTTACCCATCGCCGGCAGGACAACTTTTACGCGTTTATTGCTCAGGGGTACCCAGTTGTCATCCGAAAGACGGATCCCGGCCTTGCCATGCTGCATTTCCATTTCAGCGGCACGGAAGGCATTTGGTTTCCCCAGTAACCGATCATGGCCGTCGGCCTGCCGGTAGTTGCCGATAATGTCGAGGAAGGCTTCAATTCTGGTTTCAATGCCGGCATCGGCGGTATGGCTGTCAAGTTCCAGAGTCAATGACGGTTTTCGGCCCATGATACTGCGGAAAAAACCAACGACGAACGAATCAGGTCCGCATGAAAAATTTGTGATATAGGTGCCGAAAAGATGCGGATGTTTTTTGACATAATGGGCCGCTTTAAGGATTAGACGCCCCATTCCCCAGTACATATTATGATCTTTTTCCAGTTCCTCATCGTCAAAAGGAAGCATATCGAAAGGAATGATCAGATTGCCGCGGGAAGCGAATTTGGCGGGAATCCCCTTGTTTGCAACCCCGGTGAAGCTGTTATAGGGCCGACCGAAGAGGACCATGGCTGGTGTTTCAGGATTTTCCCCGAGCATGGCCAGTGCTTCATGACCCTGCCGCCGAAGGTCAGCTCTAAATTCTTCCTGCACAGCGATCGCCTTTTGCAGGGCTGGTTCGACCAAGGCCTGGTCAACCCCCATCCGGCCTGCCAGTTCCATGAAGACCGGTTTTTCGGTAATTATCCCCTTGGAGAAATCGAGAGTAGGTGTCAGAGTTCTTTCTTCGGGAAAATCCGGAAAAGCAGCCTTCAGGTAGAAAGGTTCGCTCTGGACAAAGACGCAGGTACATGATTTCTCGTCACCGCCTCCCGAATCAAAATCACTCAGATGCGGGATAAAATAATAATCTGGTTTTTTCGTAAGGAGTGCAGCGGCAAACCCGTGGGCCTGCTCTACCGGGTAACAGAATGGAGCTCCCTGTTGATCAACTCCATCAGGATCAATGGTATCGGGCAGGATCAGTCTGAAACCAAGTTCTGCGAAGAACCTGTTATAAAAAGGGAAATAGGTGTTAACCAGGAAGGAACGGTTCATCCCCACCGTGGGCCGCTTATCATTCTCGGCATCTGGGGTAAGATCGCGAAACACTCTCTTTTCCCGCCAGACAACCTGGTCAAGGTTACTTGAATCAATTTTCCGGTTATGGATTATATTGTCATAACGGTTACAGACGCCCCCAAAGGGATATTGCTTATCGTTTATCTGTATCCTTGATATCTGGCACTTCCGGTCGCAGCTTTTTCCGCCACCGCAGGTGAAAGGCTCGCCATAAGTAACCTCCCGGCCAATAAGTTCATCCAGAACGAATTCCTGTTTTTCAATCAGTCCCTTATCCAGGCGATTTTCAACTTCAAGCGCGACACCGAAAGCACCCATCAAGCCGGGCTCCGGCGGGACCACCATTTCTTTGCCGGTCAAGGCGGCCATCGCCGCCGGAATCGCCTTATTATAACAAACGCCACCCTGGATAAAGACCTTCTTGCCGACTGGTCGGTTACCTTTGACGCGGTTACTGTAATTCATGCAGATCGAATAAACCAGCCCGGCAACGATATCGGCCAGGGGGATATCTTCATGCACGGCCCGCTTGATATCGGAACTAATGAAGGCGGCGCATTGATCATTAAAATTGGGCGGATTAGTAGCTTGGTAGGCAGTTTCTCCGATCTTGGTCACATCGAGGCCAAGGCTTTCCTTGGCAGCTTCTTCAATAAAAGAGCCGGTCCCGGCGCTACAGGCCTCGTTCATAGCATAGTCGCTCGGCACCCCGTTGGTTATGTAAGTATATTTGGCGTCCTGGCCGCCGATCTCGAAAATGGTATCGACCTCAGGGTCGAAATGAACGGCCGCCGTGGCGTGGGCGATAATTTCATTGATCACCCCGTCAGTCATGGCATGGAGACCGGCAATCTGTCTTCCGGAGCCGGTTACCCCAAGGCCCTCTATGATGATATCCTTATCGATTTTGTCCGCGAGACTCTGATATACCTTTCGGGACGCATCGACCGGATCGCCGTTAGTTCGTAAATATTCAGAGGCCAGGATCGCCTTGTCATGGCGGCGCATGATGACCCCTTTGGTGGTCGTCGAACCGACATCGAGGCCAAGAATAGTCCGATCTCCATTGGCTGCGGCTGCATCCGGCAGGACTTTGAAATGAACCTGGGATTCGAACTCTTTCAGCGGCCGATGGAACGACAGGCTGGAAGCATTTCTGCGAAAGATTTTGTCGTGGCCGGGGAAGGCAAGGGTCTCATTATCAAAAGCCCAGAGAGCCACACCCATCGCCTCAAACCAGGCGGCCTCTTTGGGGATGATGATCTGGTCGATCTCATCCTGGAGGTAATGGATCATCGCCTGGTTCTTGGTACATCCCCCGATCAGCATTACCGAAGTTTTGGGGAGCTTTTTCAACAACTCGGAGATCTTGCCGGCCATCATCACTGAAAGGCCGTCCACCACCTGTTCTTTGGGGATCCCTTTGTTAAGGGCATGGGTGCAGTCACTCTTGCAGAAGACCGAGCAGCGGCCCGACATCTTGTAGATTGTATCAGGACGATCTTGATCCTTGACATCATCAAGAGTAAGATCCATTCTGCCAAGTTGTTGCAGGAAAAATTCGCCGGTGCCGGAAGCACATTTGTTGCCGGTATGGATATCCTGGATCTGCCCAGCATCGTCCATGTGATAAACCATGAACGTTTCCCCGCCGGAACTTACTATCACCCGGCACTGGTCACCGGGAGGCAGCGTGTGTTTATAAGCGAGTTCCACCGCTTCCGGTTCCGATATAGAAGAAAGAGAGAGCAGGCTTCTGAATTTTCGACCAGTTACCGCGATCTTCAAATCTTTTAAATCAACGATATCGTCAAGCAATTTTGTCAGACAGCGCCGCGGATTCCCCTCGTGCACCTGGCTTTTGCTCCAGACTGTTTTAATCGTGTTTTTTTCTTTACGTAACCGGACCAGACTAATAGTTGAAGCACCAAGACAAATCCCCAAAGAATCCATTTCTCTCCCATTCGTTATTAGTTGTCACATATCGAGAAGGACTGCCCTCAATAAGGTAAACACCCAACATGCTAACATTTATGTGCGGTAGTGTCTAAGTGACACAAAAAATTTTAAAAAGGCTAAATTTAAGCTGCCTACCGTATACCCATAGAAAGACCAACCTCAAAGATGATTACCCCATTGAGCATCTTAATTTCTGGAATGATCAAAACAGTAGAAATCTTCAGTTGGGAAGATCTTTTTTTCTTATAATTCCTCTTTAACATACTTTGGGAGGTAGAGAAAAGAGAAACACTAGTTGCTGACCCTATTTTTCTTCATTATATTAACCGGCTCTTTCATGAGAACTCCATTCGTTAATTGCTTGAACCACGGTTTCCACACCATTCTCTTGTTGCATTCTGGAGCCGATCTCTTCTGCTCTTTGCTTCATGCCTGGATTATCCAGAACAGTGCGGATGGCTCTGGCAAGCTTTTCTACCTTGAAACCCTGGCGGAATAGTGGCTTGGGCGCAACACCGAGTAGATTGAGCTCTCTGCCCCAGAAGATCTGGTCGGCAATATGGGCTACGACAACAGAGGGGCAGCCGGATAAGAGTGTGCTTTGGGTGTGACCTGCTCCCCCATGATGTACCACTGCGGCGCAATGCGGGAAGATATGTTTGTGTGGCAGGCGGCTGACGATAAAGATATCGGGGTTGCCCTTGTATACTCCTTCGGGGGCGACTTTGCTCTGGATCAGAGCCCGGCAGCCTGCCAGCTGCGCTGCAGTGGTGAAATCATGCAAAGCTATCTCTTCGAATTCATCGCTTAAACTTGTCATGCTACCGAAGGTCATGTATACGGGTGGTGCTTCTGCCTCCAGAAAATCTTTGAGAGTGTCCGGCATGGTCCAGGTAACGAGATCGACAGGCAGGTTGAAAAAACCGCATACCTTATAGCTCTCGGGCCAATCAGGCGGCCTGTGGCAGAGCTCGGGACTCACAGCAATCAGGTTGAGAACCTCTGATTTCCAGGCATGGTGGAATACACTTCTGTATGGAGCCAAACCTATTTTCTGGCGCAATGGTTTGTAATAGGGCAACAGGCAACGGTCGACTATCAGGCTCACCATTTTCCACCAAAAGGGGTTAAGCCATCTGCCCAGGTTTGGTACGCCAAGAGGGGTGATGTAACGGGATGGAATCGCGCTGTGGTTTAGAATAACCGCCAGATGTGGTGTCCCGGTCTTTTCGGCGGCGCTCTGAAGGGTATGGAGCCCCCAGTGGCCAATTACCAGATCATTATTATGACAAAGCTCCAATGAGGCCTCCCACATATCATCCACCGATGGTTTGTAAAAATCATCAAAGATGATCTGCAGATGCTTCAGCGGGAACTTGTCTTTAAGGATTGTTTTTTTTAGTTTTTCCTGAAGGGCATCGTCAAAGTCAAACCGGTCATACACCTTGGTACCGGTGAAATCCATTTTGGCACAGAGCTCGGAGTAATTCTTGTTGTCGACACTGGTATAGACAGTAGTGACTTCGTGCCCGGCAGCTTGGAGTCCTCCTGAAAGTGCCAGTAGCGGCAGGATATCCCCGTCACTCCCCCAAGTCTGGATGCCGATTTTCATGGTCTCGCCCCTCTTCAATCTACATTTAATAGTTTTTATCACCTCTGTAGATAACATGAAAATCGACATTGCGGTTCAATCGATATCGTAAGGAACCCCCCAAATTTTGTTTCGCTCCTCTTAGAACGCCTTTTTCACCATCAAAAAGAGTGCTCTAAGGCTTAAAACAGACAGGTTTTTGGAGTAATTAAACGGATTATCAATCACTTGACTTGGTCCGACCCCAGCGAACCAACAGCCTCCAGCCTACGCCTCATATGATGTTCTTGTTCATCAGCTCGCAAATTTGCTAGCGGCTTCCTCCAGACCATACCTCACGGTAAAGCCCTTGCCATTCGCTAGTAGTTATGGTCATATTACCTAACAATCCGGTGACAA
>DAOVJK010000217.1 GCA_030673265.1 Pseudomonadota bacterium
CAAACTCCTCGCTGCCGGTTTGCAGGCGATTATCGGCAAAACTTTTGACCATAGTCGAGGTTCTTACCTCAACCCCGGCGGCCAGGGCCTCTTTAAGCATCCATTGACCAAAGACCTCGCGATCAAGGGTGGAAACCAGGGGCTCTCGGCTGGAGATTACGGCTTGTTGCCAGCGGCTGGAGACCTGTTGCTCATAAAATGATTTTTCGATGAGGTTGGTCGGCACCCGATTTTTAATCCCGGACCAGGTGATACCGCCGGCACAGACTTTGGGGCCGATCCGGCGGTTACGTTCCAGGACCATGATTTTTTTTTCCGGCTTGCGCCAGCATGGTCGCGCAGGCCAGACCGGCGGGGCCACCCCCAGTTATTATCGTGTGATATTTTGTCATCTGCCCAGTTTAATGAGTAAATTAGTAATCTTCCTGTTTGTAGCCCAAAGATATAGAGTGAAGGGGATTTACTGTCAAGATTTTCGATTGGTAAGCTCGGGGAGAACATGTTAGTATTGGCCAGCTTTAGCCAGTCCTCGACTATAAAGTAGTTAATCAGAAGTAGTGCCTCGTTTATTTGCCCGATTGTGGTGTGATTCGGGCGGCGAAAAATCGTTCAAGAAAGCTTAAAAGATATTTTATTGAGGTGTCGTTTTGGAGTCCTTGGAACAATTTGAAAAAGGTCCTCGCCACAGATCGGTATTCCTGATGTTCATTCCTGTACTGGTTTTGATCACGATGGCGGTGATCCTTGTCGGCTTTTATGAACGGGAGGTATCCCAGGTTAGGGTCCTGACCGATATTGAGAGAGTCGGGGCAGTAAAGGATGTGGAGCTGTTGCTGACTGATGGTAAGAGCGGTTTGCGCTCCGTCCAGGTTTATTTGGTTCAGGGAGAAAAAAAGGTCACTGTTTTTGAGGGTGAATATCCCCGGCAGGGTCTGATTAAAAATTCCGGGCCGGAGCAGGCCGAAGTCCAAATCAGATTGGAACCTGCAGCTCTCAAGTTTGAAAATGGTGAGGCCGAGTTGCTGGTTACCATAAGAGATTATTCCTGGTGGAATTGGATGGAGGGCAACCTGACTACGGTTTCTTTTCCCCTCGAACTCGATACCAAACCGCCCCTTCTTTATATAGCAGATTCTCCCCGTTATATTATTCAGGGCGGGGCCGGGATCGTTACCTATAGTCTCAATGAGGAAGTAATCAAACATGGAGTCATGATCAACGATATCTTCCATCCGGGTTTCCCCATGCCCCATAAGGGTGGGGGCGTGTATGGCGCGATAATCGGTTTACCGTTTGATCTGGAGAGGATTGCAAAGTCGGTGGCTATGGCGGTTGATCTGGCTGGTAACTCGACTGCCAAACCATTCGGGATGATCATGCGCAAAAGAACTCCCAAACGTGACCGGATCAATGTCAGCGATGGCTTTCTTGATCGGAAGTTGCCGGAGTTCATGAGTTATTATCCTGAGTTGCAGGGCAGAGAGCCGCTGGCCCAGTATCTGGAGATTAATAATCGGGTCAGGCAGGAAAATAATCGGATCATCAGGGAAGTGTGCGCTAAATCCAGGCCGGAAAGACTATGGGAAGGTCGTTTCCAGAGAATGAGGGGGAGCAGTCGCCGGGCCGGTTTCTCTGAATATCGGACCTATTATTACGGCGGCAAAGAGGTGGATCATCAAGTCCATTTGGGTATAGATCTGGCCTCCACCCGCAAAGCTGATGTCAAGGCTGCCAATAGCGGCGTGATCGTCTATGCCGATTATCTGGGGATCTACGGCGAGATGGTCATTATTGATCACGGTCTGGGGGTTTTCTCCCTTTATTCGCACCTCAGCCAGATAAATGTCGCGGTTGGTGATGCGGTAACCAAAGAGACGGTTATCGCTCTGAGTGGTGCCAGCGGGATGGCCGGTGGCGATCATCTCCATTTCAGTGTTCTGGTTAATGGGGTTTTTGTTGATCCTCTGGAGTGGTGGGATAAAAATTGGTTGAATCTTAATATTTTGAATTTCCTATAATATCTATGGTCTGGTCGCTTGGCTGTTTGGAGCGGTTTGCTGATTTTTTACGACGTCATAATATTTGATGCCGCCTACTGTTTCGCAGGCTTCGCCTGGTTGCTTGGCTGTCCCGATATTGCTATGCCCCCCTCAAGGGGGGATTGAACAGAACCCCTTGGCTAATTTTTACGAGCAGGTCGATTTTGTCCCAGATCAGAATTCTTCCGGAAAACCTGGCCAACCAGATCGCGGCCGGTGAGGTAGTTGAAAGACCAGCCTCGGTGGTCAAGGAACTGGTGGAAAACAGTATTGATGCCGGGGCCACAAGTCTGACCGTCCAGGTTGAGGGTGGCGGTACCTCGCTTATTCGGGTTATCGATGATGGCAGGGGGATGGATCAGGATGATATCCTCTTGAGCCTCGAACGCCATGCGACCAGCAAATTGACGAGTGTCGAACAACTGGACGATATCAGGACCCTGGGCTTCCGGGGTGAAGCGGTACCGAGCATTGCCTCGGTGGCGCGGCTGACCATAACCTCCAGACAGGCTGACGCCCAGCTGGGCAACCGGGTGGAGATCCGTTTCGGCAAGGTTGTTAAAGTCCATGAAATGGGCTGCCAAACCGGTACTGTCGTCGAAGTGCGGGACTTGTTCGGCAATGTCCCGGCCCGTAAAAAATTCCTTAAAACTCCCCGGACCGAATTAGCCCATATCGAAGAGGTGGTCAGGGGCTATGCCCTGGTCAGATCTGATCTCGCCGTTTCTTATGCCGTCAATGGTCGTGAAGTTATTTCACTGCCTGCTGCTGGTCCTGGCGGGGTCGAACAACGCCTCAAAAAGCTTCTGTGCTGTGATAACCAGAAAGAACTGGTGCGGGTAGATTCAACCGGTGATGGGGGTGAACCCAGAATTTCCGGTTTTCTGTTGGCTCCCGATCACTTTCCCGGCTCCGGGGTATCTCTACGGGCCTTTGTCAATGGTCGAGCGGTTCGCGATCGCCTCATCACCCATGCCGTTGCCGAGGGTCTGCGCAATTATCTGATGAAAGGGCGCAAGCCGTCCGGGGTATTGTTTATCGACCTGCCCCCTGCCGCCGTTGATGTCAATGTCCATCCCGCTAAACTGGAGATTAGATTTCATAAATCAAAGGCCATTCATCAGTTGATTGTCCTGGCCGTTGCCGAGGCTATGGGTAAATTTCAGGACGGTCTGAAAAGATCGGTATTCGGGGTCGCCTCCTCCGGCGAAACCATTACCGCCGAAGCTGGTATCGCTGAAAAACCCGAGACAGTTTTAACCGGCATTAACCCTTCTCCTTCCCAAGAAAAGCCTCTTTCTGGCCCGGTTAGTAAAAAATCAGGTGACATCCGGGGTTACTCTTATGATAGGATTAAAAAAGAGCCTGTCGACTTGATCGTTTCCGAGCCGGTTCATTTGCCGGTTGGCCGAGAGCGTCGGCCTGATCTTGAGACTCGTAGCTCTGCTTCTGCCGAGCTCCCTGATTCCAGTGCTGTTGGTGTGGCGGCAGGTGATGATGACTTGTCGGTCTCTTCCGGTCAGCTGCGGGTCATCGGTCAACTGCATGATACCTACATCCTCTGCGAGGGGCAAAACAGTCTGGTTGCGATTGATCAGCATGCCGCCCAGGAGCGGTTGATATTTGAGAGATTTAAAAAGGAGTTTGCTGACGGCAGGGTTGCCAGGCAGGCCCTGCTGTTTCCCGCGACTATCGAGCTTGGCTTTGATGATATTGCCATTCTGGAAGGGGCCGCGGAAGATATTGCCGGCATGGGGATCGATATTCAGGAATTCGGCGGCACAACTTATGTGCTTAAAGGTGTGCCGGCCATGATGGCCCATGTACCCCCGGAAGAGATCCTAAGGGGGGTGCTTGACCAGTTTGCCGGGATTGGCACCAGCAAGGACAGAGGCGGTTCTGCCCGGCGACTTGATAGTATTCTGTCGGTTATGGCCTGTAAGGCCGCGATCAAGGCCAATCAGTCGTTATCGCATCTGGAGATGAAGGGGCTTCTGGATGAGATGGTTAAAAACAATGTTTTTTCCCATTGTCCCCACGGCCGACCGGTGGTCCGAAAGTTTTCAGCCTCCGAAATACAAAAATGGTTTTATAGAACTTAAATTTATTAAAGGTAAACAATGGTTACTCCCGGTCTTTATATCCAGCTTTTCAGTATCCACGGATTAATTAGGGGGGAGGCGCCGGAACTTGGCCGTGATGCCGATACCGGCGGTCAGGTGAAATACGTTTTGGAGTTGGCCCGATACCTGGGGGAGCATCCTGCTGTCGCTCGGGTTGATCTGTTCACCAGACTGATCCAGGACAAGGTCGTTGCCGATATCTATAGCCAGAAAGTCGAACCCCTTTCCGAGAAGGCCCGGATCGTCAGGATTCAGTGCGGTGGCCGCCGCTACATCCGTAAAGAGCTTCTCTGGCCACATCTTGACGAGTTCGTCGATAAAACTCTTAAGTTTATAAAGGTTGAAGCTGGTCGGGTTCCTGATGTTTTCCACGGTCATTATGCGGATGGCGGTTATGTGGCCCGGGAGTTGGCCAATATCTTCGGGGCGCCTTTCCTGTTCACCGGCCATTCGATGGGGCGTCACAAAAAAAACAAGCTAATGGCCGATGGTCTCGGTGATGAGGAAATCAACCGTCGTTACCGGATAGATTACCGGATCGGGGTCGAAGAACAGGTGATCCATGATGCTGAACAGGTGATTACCAGTACCGCCCACGAAATCGATAAGCAGTATGCCCTTTACGAAAATTTTCAGGCCGGCTCATTTAAAATTGTTCCGCCCGGAATCGATATCGATACTTTTTACCCTTATTATAACGCCCAGCTTGATGCTGATAGCGAAAGCGAAACAGCCAAGCAGGCCCGCATGGTTCTCGTTAATGAGTTGAACCGCTTCTGGGTTGCCCCGGATAAGCCCTTTATCCTGGCCCTGTGCCGTCCTGATCATCGTAAGAATATAAGTGGCCTGATCACCGCTTACGCTGAAGACAAGGAGCTGCAGGCCATTGCCAATCTGGCTATTTTTGCCGGGATCAGGAAAGATATTGGCAAGATGGAGGAGAATGAACGCAATGTCCTGACGGAAATGCTGTTGCTCATGGACAGGCATGACCTTTACGGTAAGCTTGCCATTCCCAAGAAACATGATTTTACCACGGAAGTGCCGGAATTGTATCGACTTTGCGCCGGCAGTCATGGGGTTTTTGTAAACCCGGCCCTGGTAGAGCCGTTTGGTTTGACCCTGATCGAGGCTGCTTCCTGCGGATTGCCGATTATTGCCACCAGCGATGGCGGGCCCACCGATATAATCGGCAATTGTCAAAACGGCATTCTGGTCGATCCTTCCGCCAGCAAAGATATTAGCCAAGCCTGCCGTAGTATTCTTGTCGACCGGGAGTTGTGGGATAAATTTTCCCGGAATGGAGTTAATGGGGTCAGAGCCCATTATAATTGGCAGGTCCATTGCGACTACACCGTCGGTCTAATCGAAAAAATCAGGAAGGCAATGCCTGATAGCGGCGATGAACTGTTCCCCTCCGGACAGGGGATAGGGTTCGGCCGCCTCCTGACCAAGGTGAAGCGTTTGCTGATCACCGACATTGACAATACCCTCGTTGGCGAAGATTCCTCCCTTGGCGAGCTTCTGGATATTCTCTCTTCCCATCGGGACACGGTCGCTTGGGGGGTTGCCACCGGGCG
>DAOVJK010000149.1 GCA_030673265.1 Pseudomonadota bacterium
AGAGGAGAAAGCCATAACCGAGGGAAAAAAGGAGCCTCTGATGAAAACAAAATACTTCTATATGCCTATGATTATTCTAGTGGTCGTGTTTATCTCGTCCGGGCTCGCCTCTTCGAATCAATACGGCGAAATACAAAGAGAATCCCTGCGCATCAAAGGTCTGACAATGCCTGTAGAAATCATCAAGGACCGATGGGGGATCTCTCACATCTATGCCCAGAACCAGAAGGATCTCTTTTTCGCGCAAGGATTTAACGTGGCCAGAGACAGGCTGTTTCAGCTCGAGATCTGGAGGCGTCAGGCCACAGGAACACTCGCAGAGATCCTCGGACCCAAGGCACTAAAAAAAGACAGAGCGTAAAAATAGCGTTAATACAGAAGGTTGTCAATGATGATATTGAATGGTCACAATGGCAGTTTCTCCTGTACGGTCGGGAAAAGGCCCATGTCGGTATGGGGCAGAAACAAAGCAGCCATATAGTGATTCATGAACTGCGGGTTTTCACTGAGCTCCATATTGGTCATTAATTTACTGACGTCATTGCGGTCGCGGAACCGGTTGGTATCAATCAGGCTGATCTGGCAGCCGGTCAGGGAGGCGTTGCCGAGGTAATAGAACTTTTCCCTGGCAATATCGGGCAGCAGGCCGATGCAGATGGCCCGTTCCAGATCGATATAGGCCCCGAAATTGCCGGCCAGGATCACCCGGTCCAGATCACTGAAGGTCATGCCGACCGATTCCAGCAGGGTCTGGTAGCCGGCGTACATGGCGCCTTTGGCCCTGATCAGGTTGTCCAGATCAACTTCGTTGATGACGATGTCTTCGCCGGTCAGCGAATCCCCGGCCCAGGCCAGGACGTACTCGTAGCCGTCAATTCCGTCGCGGATGCGGGGATGCTCCAGTTTGCGGTTGAATTTGCCCTGCTGATCGATGACCCCGGCCTCCAGAAGTTCGGAGACGATACTGATCAGGCCCGAGCCGCAGATCCCGCAGGGTTTGGTTCGGTCAATGGTGATGATCATCGGATCCAGGGTTTCCGGGTGGATGTGGAAATTTTCGATGGCGCCGGTGTTGGCTCGCATGCCGTGCTTGATACCGCCTCCTTCAAAGGCGGGCCCGGCCGAACAGGCGGTGCAGGCCATCCACTCCTGATTGCCGACCACGATCTCACCGTTGGTGCCGATATCAATGAATAGGGTCAGTTCCGGACTTTTATGCATCTGGCAGGCATGGACCCCGGCGACAATATCACCGCCGACATAACTGGCGATCGAGGGATAGAGGAAGAGGCGGACCGACGGGTGGGCGTAAACCCCGAGGGCGGCGGCGCGGGTCAGCGGCATTTGACTGCAGGTCGGCACGTAGGGGGCTTCCCGCAGGTATTTGGGGTTTACCGCCAGCAGCAGCTGGCTCATCACCGTGTTGCCGGCCGCCATGATATAACTGATATCACTGGGGCTGATGATCACCTGCCGGCAGACCGTTTCGATTACCTTGTTGATGGTGCGGATTACCTGTTTCTGCAGTTCTTCCAGGCCACCGGGCTTTTGCGAGTAAATCATCCGCGAAATGACATCCTCGCCGAAGCGGATCTGGTCATTATAGCCGGAGGCCTCGGCCATCACCTTGCCGCTGTTCAGGTCGAGCAGCAGGCCGCAGACGGTGGTGGTGCCGATATCCATGGCCAGCCCGTAAAGACGATCGGTGGTATCACCGGCTTCGACGGCGATGATCCGGTCGGGCTCTTCGGCCCTTTTACCTCGCAGGACGATGACGGTGACTTCCCAGTTGGCTTCACGCAGGGTGGCTGGCAGCTCCTGCAGGAGCTGGGGATGGTCGTAGGTCGGTTCCGCACAGTCATAGCAGCCCTTGCGGATCGCCCGTAAAAGTCTCTGCAGATCGGGCGTATTGTCATCAGCCGAAGGCGGGGTGAGTTTCAGGAACCTTTTTTCAACCGGCGGGTCAAGCTTCCAGGTGCCAACCAGTTCCGACATCGAGCGGGCCGAAATAGCCCTGGTGGTTTTGGGTTTTCTTTTGAGGGCCTGCCCGTCTTTCTTGACTGTCTCCGGGATTGAAACCACCAGATCGTCTTTAATGGTGACCTGGCAGGCCAGGCGATAGCCGTCTTTGTCGGCTGGCGGCCCGGAGGCGCCGGCCGCCCCTTCTTCGATCTTGCATTTGCATTTGCCGCAGACCCCGTCTCCGCCACAATAGGCGTGGATGTAAACCCCGGCGGTCGCAGCGGCGGCCAGGAGATTTTCGTTGTCCTCAACGGTTATTTTAACATCGTCCGGTAAAAAATGGACTTCCTTGGTCATTTGCAGATTCTCCAAAAAATATTATCAGCCCGGTCAATTGGCAACGACATAAGGCGAGCGGTTCATCTTAACGGAACAAGCGGAACCTTTATAATTACCATAATTGTATCATAACGGAAATAAACAATGCTGGGGGTACATCATCAACCGGCATCAGGCTTTATCTTTGCACCATGACAATATACGGTTAATATGAGCCGGAAACTTTACAAATTTACATAAATTCCACGATTAGAAGGTATCGGATAAATGGTTGGAAACATCATGTCATCTCCAGGATTGTCCCTTGCGGGAGCAGGTTTCATTCAATTTGACGTCAAGCTGGGCGAGATCGAGCAAAACCTGGCCGCCGTTAAACAGGCCCTGGCGGCCCTGGCTCCCGCTCCCGGCGCAATCATTGCTCTGCCGGAACTATGGGCGGCGGGCTTTGATTACCCGCGAATGGCTGAACATGGCAACCGCACCCCCGAAATTCTAAAGGTTCTCCAGGAACAGGCCCGGCTGTATAATATCTGTCTGGCCGGATCTCTGCCGGAAATAGCAACTGATCGTGATCGGCTAATTATCTTCAATACCCTTTATTTTACCGGCCCGGAGGGTGTTGTGGGTACAATTCGCAAACAACAGCTTTTTGCACCAATGGCTGAAGACCGCTATTTTACGGGTGGAACGGATCCACAACCTGTGCAGCTCGGGTCGGATCTATTGGCTGGGGTGGTCTGTTTTGATCTGCGTTTTCCAGATCTGATTCGTCATCAGGCGGCCAGGGGGGCGCGACTGTTGGTCGTCAGTAGCCAGTGGCCCGCTGCCCGTCGGGAACATTGGCGCATCCTTCTCCGGGCCAGAGCTATTGAGAACCAGATATTTGTGATTGGTTGTAATCGCTGCGGTACGACGGATGGCCTTGAATTTGGTGGGCATTCGATGATCGTTGCCCCAGACGGAACGGTGTTGGCTGAGGCGGCAGACCAGCCGGAGAATATTCTGCTGCCAGTGGACCAGGGGCTGCTGGGCAAAACGCGCGAATTGTTCACGGCGGTGGCCGTAAATCCCTATAGTTTCGCAGACCAGAATAAGGTTATGGATCTGGCTGGCCTGAAGGGAGTGATTGCACAGTATCAGCAGTTGGGCCGCCGGGTAGTATTTACCAATGGCTGTTTTGACATCCTCCATCGGGGCCATGTCACTTACCTTGAAGAGGCCCGTCGCCTTGGCGATTGCCTGGTGATCGGTCTGAACAGTGATGCTTCCGTTCGTTCTCTCAAAGGGCCGGAACGACCCATGAACGACGAACAGTCCCGGGCCCGGGTGCTGGCCGCCTTAGGGTGTGTTGATCATGTGGTCCTGTTTGGCGACGATACCCCGCTGGGGTTAATAACTGAATTGTTGCCGGATCTGCTGGTCAAGGGTGGAGACTGGCCGGTGGATAAGATTGTCGGGGCCGAGGAGGTTATGGCCGCGGGCGGCGGGGTGTTGAGTATCCCGCTGGTCGGAGATTTTTCAACCACGGCTCTTATTGAGCGGATTCAGCAGAGCAAAAAGTAAAAGCGTACCAGCCGAGTCTTTAACTTGCCTCGCTCGTTTTATGTCCTGCTTACAGAAAAGGACTATGCTCCGCAGGCCCAAACGCACAAGGTAAGCGAATGGAGAGAGACTTCGATCTAAAGCATTAGTGAGCTTTTACTGCTTTGCGTTTGTCTGGGGGGGGATAACCTCTGAATACAAACACAAAACTGAAGATAGTCGGTAACATCATAAATCTATCTTGTTGACCGGCATCGGGATTTCGAATCACCGCCAAGTTCTACAGAAAGTGCGGGGGACCAAAAGGACGGGTATAGCCATTACCTGCTGAACCATGAAGCCAAACTCAAGGTTGATCTTGAGAAAGGTCGGGTTATTTTTTTCTTTACCCCAGTCGAGTGGTAATCCCAAGAGCAGACAACATGAGTCAAAAGCTGATTCAATGCCTTTTCTTTTCCGCAGCAGTGATTACAATCCATAGAGTCGATAACCCAAGATGATCCTGGCAATATCTCTATTTTTGTGGTTTTTCTTTACGATGGTCTAACCGGTTGATTCCCATGATAAAACAACGAACTTTTGCGCGTCCCCTGTATGCCTCTCTGCTGAGCTTGTTATTAGTTTTTAATGCTATTGGCTGCGTCACCCAGCCCGTGCAGCCGGCGGCTGAGCCGACCCGGGTGCAACCCGTCGCCGGGGTCACATTGGCCGCCGAGCCCGAGCAGGAGGCACCCACGCCAGTATCGGCCGCCGAGGTTACATCGATCACCGGGCCCGAGCGGGAGGCAGCCACGCCAGTACCGGTCACACCGGCCCCACTAGCTGACGCGGCGAGGCCAAAGACACTGCAGAAGCTGCAGATTGGCGCTGTCGGCGATGTCATGCTGGGCACAGATTTCCCGGCAAACAGGCTGGCGGATGATGATGGCGCCACCCTGCTTGCCCAGGTGGTACCTATTCTGCGTCAGCCGGACGTAACATTCATCAACCTGGAAGCCACGCTGATGGACGGAGGCGAGCCCCGCAAGCAGTGTGCCGATCCCAAGACCTGCTATCTGTTTCGCACCCCCCAGCGCTACGTGAAGTATCTGGTGGAAGCCGGGGTGGATGTGGTCAGCCTGGCCAATAACCACGCCCGTGATTTCGGTGAAACCGGCCGCAGCAATACCATGCGGGTTTTGGCCGATGCCGGTCTTCGCCATTCGGGCCGGGATGGTGACGTTGCCAGTTGGGAGGTCAAGGGTTTAAGAGTGGCTCTGATCGCTTATTCACCCTTTGTCAACTCTCATGATTTTCTCGATATTCCCCAGGCGCAGGAGCAGGTACGAAAACTGGCGGTGGATCATGATATTGTCATCGTCTCCATGCACGCTGGCGCCGAGGGCGAGGAATACAACCATATTACCTTTGCTCCCGAAGTCTTCCTTGGCGAGAACCGCGGCGACTTGTTTGCGTTTTCCCACGCTGTTATCGATGCCGGCGCCGATCTGGTTATCGGTCACGGTCCCCATGTCGTGCGCGCTCTGGAGCTCTATAAAGATCGCTTGATCGCTTATAGTCTGGGTAATTTCGCCACTTATTTCGGTATCAGCGTTACCGGCAAGAAAGGTTACGCTCCGGTTCTGCTGGTCGACGTGGATGGCGAAGGACGATTCATGGAAGGGCGCATCGTCTCGACCATCCAGCGGCGGCCAGGTGGCCCGGCAATCGATTATGAACATCGCGCCGCCAGGGAAATGGCTGACCTGACCCGGGCGGATTTTCCGGATACGCCATTGCGCATCGGGCCGTTCGGCAGCATCATGCGCCTGGAGAACGCACAAACGGTGGCAGCCTCTTCCAGGTGACCGTCATAATGTTTGGATTCGCTGGAGGAGGCTACGAAACAGTGGTCAGGCTACAACTCACCCTGCCATTGAAAAGGAACAGCTTACTCTGTTGTTACTGGAGACATTTGTTAAGGGTAAAGACTTCGACCCCTGATTTATAATGCTATTTGTTGTCATATGTTTGACAATGGATTATGAAAGTGGTTTGAAAGTCGTGGTTTAGAGGGTTTTAGAAATTTCATAATTATTCCAAGGGTTATCTATGGATCCCAAGCTGCATATTATAGTTGCCGGCGAACAGGCTCAGGCTCGAACCTTTGTTTTTTCTAAATCGGTTTTAAGGAAGCTTCTGACGACCTTGTCTGTGCTTTTCGTAGTTGCAACTGTCGGCGGTATTTTATCAACGGCCCATAATCTGATCCTCAAGGGACGAATCCGCTCCCTTAAAGAAAACGTCGCATCTCTGTCAACAGAGAAAAAAGATCTCGAAGAAAATGTGGTCGATCTGCAGGCATCAGCAAAGGCACAATTAACCGGCACTTATGGTGAACTTAACAAACGTAGTCAGATCATTGATTCAATTCTTACAACACTGGACATAGCACCAACTTCTCTGGCCAGTCGGAACAACCAGGACGGACGTGATACAGGCGGGCATTTCACTAAAGTTTACCAGGGATCTTTCACAGATCTGGTCAGCAAGGTCGACAGGGATATAAAAATAATCAAACCGATTCCATTAGGTTATCCGGTAGACGCCAACAGAATCTCTTCCGTTTTCGGAAGACGGACAGACCCAATGAACGGCCAAGCAGCTTTCCATGACGGAATCGACCTCAGCGGCAAAAAAGGCTCAGAGGTCAGGGCCACCGCCTACGGCAAAGTTGCCAGCCGGGGTTATAACGATAGTTACGGCTGGTATATAAAAATCGATCATGGCAATGACTATTCGACAATGTATGCCCACAATTCAAAAATAATTGCACGCTGGGGAAGCCAGGTTAAACGTGGCGACGTCATTGCTAAACTGGGCAATACCGGGCGTAGCACCGGTCCTCATCTGCATTACGAGATAAGATATAAGGGAAGGCCGATCAATCCTGCCAAATACCTCAAGATCAACAAATTGGTTAGCAGCAATAACGAATTAGGGGCATGATTAGAACGGCATATTAAAATATGTGCTAACATCCGGTTCTGACGTTGCAAAACAAGGATGAAAATCGTTCAAGGATTTCTGAGGCTAAAATCCGGCAAATTGTGAAACCAGTCTCCACTGGGTTTAGACGCCTCTCAGAGTGCTAAAATTACCGGTCTGAATTGGAATACTATTATTCGTTACCTTATTTAATTATCGGTAACCAACTTCATATCGATTGCCAGAGCAAACTAACCCGCATATTTCATAAGTATTTTTGAAAAGTCATTTTAACTGATTGTACTTGTGTGTTAAACCTTTGGTTTACTGTAGAACATCAAGGTCACAGTTTGTACCAAATGAAATACATGGTTTGTTTTTCAGATAGCGCAGACTTCGAAACTACTCACCCTG
>DAOVJK010000258.1 GCA_030673265.1 Pseudomonadota bacterium
CTGCCGGAGTGGGTACCACCGATCTTGAGGTTGGTATTTTAAAGGGGGTCTGTTCCTTCCGCATTCCGGAAACTCTCAAGGTAAATTTATCCGGAGTTCTGCAGGATGGTGTTTATGCCAAGGACGTTATTTTAAAGATTATCAAAGAATTGACAGTCAACGGCGCCACCGACAAGGTAATGGAATTTCAGGGGCCAGTGGTTGAACAGATGAGTATGGAATCACGGATGACCTTGTGTAATATGGCCATTGAGGCCGGTGGTACCTGCGGAGTATGTATGCCTGATCAGGTGACTGCTGAATATCTCTGGCCTTTTATCAGCGGCGATTATATAACCATTGATGATGCTGTGGCTGATTTCGCTAAGTGGCATTCCGATTCTGATGCCGAATATTGTGGCGAGTTCAATCTCGATGTCAGCAATCTGGTCCCCCAGGCCACTTATGGTTATAAGCCGGATGAGGTCAAAGACATCAGTGAAATGGAAGGAACCAAGGTCGATCAAGTCTATATGGGATCCTGCACCAATGGCCGGATTGAAGATCTTCGTGAAGCGGCCCGAATAATTGGTGGTCGTAAGCTGGCCGAAGGTGTACGTGGCATTCTATCGCCGGCAACGCCCAAGGTTTACAGCCAAGCCATGGCTGAGGGTATAATTCAGCAGTTCATGGAAGCCGGGTTTTGTGTGACCAATCCCACTTGTGGCGCTTGCCTTGGGATGAGTAACGGGGTCCTGGCTGAAGGTGAGGTCTGCGCCTCAACCACCAATCGTAATTTTAACGGCCGAATGGGCAAAGGCGGCATGGTTCATCTGATGAGCCCCCTTGCTGCTGCTGCGACCGCTGTGACCGGATATATTACCGATCCCAGACCCTTACTTGATTGATGTATAGTACAGAGGAATACTGATGAAAAAAACATTCGGCGGTCCGGCTATCTGCCTGGACAAAAATGATATCAATACGGACGAAATTATCCCGGCCAAGTATTTGACTGAAAACAGCAAAGAGGCGCTTAAGCCTTTTATGCTGGAAGATCTGAAAATGGAGGGCTTTGATCCTGCTTCGGAGAGAATGCGGAATGCGAAGGTAATTATAACCAGGGCCAATTTTGGCTGTGGTTCCTCGCGGGAGCATGCAGTTTGGGTCTTTGAGGTTAATGGCATCAATGTCGTAATTGCAGAAAGTTTTGCCAGAATTTTCCGTCAGAACATGTTTAACTGCGGGATGCTGGCGATTGAACTACAGAAAGAAGAGATCAAGCAGATATTCAGTCTCGGCGATGATCTTGAAGTTGGAATTGATGGTACCAACCTCAAGGTTAAAGGCGGCGGCAAAGAATTATCATTTTCATTCGAGTTAAATCCGTTCGATCATGACCTTGTTAAGGTTGGCGGCTGGCTTGAATACGCCAACCAGAACTACTAAGGTCTGACAATTACCCATTTATCAAATAAAATTCTCAAATAGCTGGATTAAAAACAAGAAAAGGGGCCGTTCCTGTAAAGGGTCGGCCCCTTTTCTTTTAATAGGGAACATGGCAGTTTCCCGCCGTTATTTCTTTAGATCATTCATTATTTCGCCAAGGGTTCTTGAGGCCATGATCTTGCCGAGCCCTAAGCTGCTGGTGTTTGCCAGAATCAGCATCACATTAATGCCGCCTTGTCCAGAAATCAGCATATGACCCGCTTTGGTGTCAACCTGAACCATTTCGACTTTACCATCAATTTTCATATTGGATGTTGAATTATGGGAGGTAGCCATAATATTGTTGGCATAAATTGCCGCCTGCTCAAGGTTTACTTTACTGCTTTCCGTTCTGACAATCTGTAGGATCTCGCCGGCAGCAGTAGATAACACTGCGCCGGAAAAACCGTCCAGGCCGGCAAATTCTTTCAACATTGTTTGGACTTTTACTAAATTAAGTTTGTGTAAATCGACCCCGGCTTCTTTAGAGACCGGGGCGGGTTTTAACGGGGCGGCAGGTTTTTTAATTTCCGGTTCTGGAGGGGCTGGTTTCGGGGGGGGCGTAGGTTCTGGAGGGGCTGGTTTCGGGGGAGGCGTAGGTTTGGGAGGGGCTGGTTGCGGTGGCGGAGTAGGTTCTGGTGCGACTGGTGCACTGGCTTTTTCTGGATTCTTGGCAGAACGCTCGTCTTCCATGCGGGCCGATTCCATCAACAAACTCATGATGGTGTGACTGACATTCTTTTCAGTTTCAGAACAACTGTTTTCAATCTCGATGGTCAAGCCATCGTTACTCCACGAAATAATCTCTTGAGCGGCTTTGTTACCATTAAGTGCCCCGGTTTGGCGTTCATCAAATCGCCTTTGTCAACGAAGATCAACCCGCTTTTCCCTTTGGCCGTAATGGTCAAGGTGCAAGTCTTGCCCTCGATATTAATCAGCTGCAGAAAGGATTGCAGGGTTATGCCATTGATATGTCCCCGGTCCTTTTTTTCTTGAGCGGGTTTCCCGAAAATCTTTTTAAAATCGATCGCATCAAGATCATCAGTGGAAAAAGGTTTTGAAATAAAAAGAAGTACGCCCAGATTTTTAACTTTATTTTTAATGTCAGGAGTGTCAAAGGCGGACATAACGATTACCGGAACAATTGGGTAGTCATTATTTACATGGGCCAGGAGTTCAAAGCCATCCATCTTTGGCATATTTAAGTCGGTAATCAGCAGATCTATTTTGTAGGCGCTCAGACTTTTGATCGCTTCGATGCCATTGTCGGCCACTAGAATATTATAATTGTCGTGAGGATGGGCAGAAGCAAACCACTCTACAAGGGTGACCAGTATAGCTTCTTCGTCATCGACGACCAGGATATTTTTCATATTATTTCACCATTATTTCTATCGATTCTTTAATACTAATACTTTCTTTAACCTGAGTATAATAACTCACTGCGGCTTATCTGACAATACAGTACAATCCACCAATAAAAAAAAGATTCTAAGTCTTATGGAGAAAAACGTGCAAACAGAAAAAGTTATGATCGATAAAGTTGTGGCCGGCGGTCTTGGCCTTGGCCGACTTGCAGATGGCATGGTGGTCATGGTGCCCTACGCCCTCCCAGGAGAGGAGATCCTGGTGCGCGCCAAGCGGCGCAAGAAAAAGTACATGGAGGCCGAACTGCTTGAAGTGCTTAAACCTTCTCCCCACAGGGTTGAGCCTTATTGCCCCCATTTTGGTGTTTGCGGCGGCTGTGATCTTCAGCATGCCGAATATGATTATCAAGTTGAATTAAAAGAAAATATTCTTCGCGAGCAACTTGTCGGCGCCAAAGTCATTGCCGAGGCGGAGCTTGAAAAGATTATAGAAAGACCATTGTCTGCCCCCCAGCCCTTTGGTTATCGGCAACGATTGAGATTGCAGGTTGATAAAAATGGTGGTTACGGTTTTTTCCGTAATCTCAGCCATGATGTCGAAGAGATTGAGTCTTGTCCGCTGGCCATGCCGGAGATAAATACGGTTCTGGGGAAATTGCCTACCAGTGAAGCGATGAGTCATCTGCTTGGCCTGGCCCGTGAAGTTGAGTTGCTGGCCAGTCCCGGAGATAACAGCATGATCCTGATCATTCGTCTCCGGCGCAAACCCCGGCCGACTGATGCCAAGGCTGCCGGCCAAGCGGCCGACGATCTTGATCTGGTTAAGGCTGTTTATCTGGCTGCGGATGGCGAGCAGATTCAGGGGCCTTATTGCGGCTCATTGTTGGCCAGTGAGGATGAGGGGCGCTCGCTGCTACTGCTGCTGCCCTTCCCAGCCATACAAAATCATGGTATTGCCCCGTATACTCTAGGACAGGAGGCTGGTGGTTTCAGTCAAGTCAATCTGCAGCAGAATGAAAGGATGATTGAGACTCTGCTGGACTGGGTTGAGGAACTGCCGGCTAAACGCGGTCTGGACCTGTTTGGCGGCATGGGTAATTTTGCGATTCCCCTGGCAGCGAAGTTAAATGAAGTTGTCGGTCTTGATCTGCAGCGTGCCGCTATTCGCAGCGCCGAAAGAAACGCCGAAATTGCCGGGCTCAGCAATTGTTCGTTTATCCGTAAATCGGCGGTGGATGGTATTAAGGAGTTTGGCGCAGCGGGGGATGTTTTTGATCTGGTTCTACTCGATCCACCTCGGCGTGGTTGTCGTGAGGTTGTGCCTTTCCTGGATGGCGTCGGCAATCCGCTGGTTATCTATGTCTCGTGCGACCCTGCAACTCTAGCTAGAGATATCAAGGAGATGGCTAAAAACGGCTATGCCCTTAAAAAAATCATCTTGGTCGATATGTTTCCCCAGACCCATCATCTTGAAACCATGGTCTTGCTGACCAAATAACTTTTTCGGAAGGTTGTGAGTGGGGGAGAATCGAATTAAAGCGAAATTTCGTTTCTTCCCCTGCTCAATTTTTCAGCAAACCAAAGCACAGTATTTATTATTAGGGTTGTAAAAGAGATAATTTAACCAGAAATAATCTTCAGATAACTTCGGTATATGCAGCTTTAATGAGAAGATATTTCGGGCTAGCCCGCATATTTCATGAGTATTTTTGAAAAGTCATTTTAACTGATTGTACTTGTGTGTTAAACCTTTGGTTTGTTGTGGAATATCAAGGTCACAGTTTGTACCAAATGAAATACATGGTTTGTTTTTCAGATAGCGCAGACTTCGAAACTACTCAC
>DAOVJK010000349.1 GCA_030673265.1 Pseudomonadota bacterium
GACGATATCAAGGGTAAGGATAATGCTGGGGCAGCTGCGGCCCATTTGCGGCAGATTCTGAGCGGTGAACCGGGACCATGTCTGGATATGGTCCTGCTTAATGCCGGGGCGGCCCTGACTGCGGCCGGTAAGACGACTGATCTTAAGGGTGGGGTTGACCTGGCCCGCCAGATTGTTGCTAGTGGCGCAGCCCTTGCCAAGGTGGATGGGCTGGTTGCCTTCTCGGCGAATTGATCTTCTAACTGGATAATATGTCAAACATGATTCTCGATAAAATAGTTGCCCGCAAGAAAGAGGAAGTGGCCGATTTGCTGAGCCGGGTAACGGAGGAACCTCCCGAACAGGTAGATCCGCCCCGAGGGTTCATACAAAGCCTGATCGATTTTGATGGTATGGCGGTGATAGCCGAGGCCAAAAAGGCCTCACCTTCCAAGGGGGTCATCTGTAAAGATTTTGATCCGGTCGCTATTGCTGTTGATTACGAAAAAGGCGGGGCCCAGGCCCTGTCGGTTCTCACCGATGTAGACTTTTTTCAAGGTTCTCTTGCCTATATCCCTGCCGTGCGCAACGAGGTTTCCTTGCCGGTTCTGCGCAAGGATTTCATTATTCATGAAGCGCAGATCCGTCAGGCCCGGGCCTTCGGGGCCGATGCTGTTTTGCTGATCGTCGCTATTCTGGATAAGGTGCAGTTGCGGGATTACCGGCTTTTGGCCGAAGATCTGGGCATGGATTGCCTGGTTGAGGTTCATGATGAGTGGGAAGGAGAGGCGGCCCTTAATGCCGGTTCAAGGCTGATCGGCGTCAACAATCGAGATCTACGTGATTTCTCTATGGACCTTGGCACCACCCTCAGGGTGAAGGCGATGATCCCCGATGAGGTGCCGGTGGTCAGTGAGTCCGGAATCAAAAACTATCAGGATGTCCGGAAACTGACTGATAACGGGGTGGCTGCGGTTTTGGTCGGGGAAACCTTGATGCGGGCTGCTGATCGAGTTGCCGCTCTTCGTGAACTGGTCGGGCGCTAAGGGTAATGCTATTACCAATCTTTTGGAGAGGATTTTGAATGGTCAAGAGAACGCGGATTAAGGTTTGCGGGATTACTGATCGGGCTGATCTTGTTCATGCTGTTGCTGCCGGAGTTGATGGGCTGGGCTTTATCTTTGCTGAAAAAAGTCCGCGTCGGATTGAGCCGGAGAAGGCCAGAGAACTGATCAAGTCAGTACCTCCTTTCGTCGATGCGGTTGGGGTCTTTGTTAATGAAGATCCGGATGTGGTTACTGATATTATTAAGTACTGCGGCTTAACCATGGTTCAGCTGCACGGTCAGGAAAATATTGATTACTGCCAGCTTATGCCGGTCAGGGTATTGAAGTCATTTGCGGTTAGCAGCGACACCGATGGAGCTGAAATGGCTGCTTATTCCGGGGTGGCTGCTGGCTATTTGCTGGATACTTACCACAAAGCCATGGCGGGTGGGACCGGCCAAACTTTCGACTGGAATCTGATTGATGGTCTCCAGATTCCTGGACCGGTATTTTTGGCTGGAGGGCTTGGTCCGGAGAATGTCGGCGCGGCAATTAGTGCGGTTCGCCCCTTTGCGGTGGATATTAATTCCGGAGTGGAGACAGCGCCGGGGTGTAAGGATCATGCCAAGATTACTGCGCTGGTCGAGGCAGTGCGCCGGGTTGATTTGCCAGCCTGACAGTTTTTCTTTAGTTGTCCAAATAGATAGTTACGATTTTTTCGCCGAACTGGCCGAAAGACAAGCTCAGTCGTAGCTGCCGGGCCGATTGGGCTTCGCTGGCGTAAGTTCCCGGGAAAAACAGGGTGCCGTAAGCGATCTGCCCCGGTTGGATAGGCTTGTTGCGCAATGATTTCTCGGCCAAGTCCTTTCTGACCGTTCGGCTGCTTTTGGCGGCTGCTTCCGATCCGCCGATAATTGCGCCGCTGGCTGCCCCCAGCACCGCTCCCTTCCCCATCGTTTCGCCGAGATTGTTGCCGCTGACGATGCCGATGGCCAGACCAGCCACCGCCCCGGCAGCGCCCATCAATATGGCGGGAGTTGTTGCTCCTTTGGCACTTTCGCCAATCTTGACGTATTTGCTGGTTCGTTGATACGTTTTCTCAGTTGACAAAATAGGCCAGGCATTATTGGCATGGTCGACCAGGAAAGTTTGAGTCGGGTTTATTTTCACCGGTCGACCGCCGTCATTCTGGAATGTAATCTGGACGGGTAACAGACCAGCTTTGCGAATGTCAAACCCATAGGCATCGGCTGCCTCCTTCCGGTCAACGAAGGCGGTAGCAGCGATCTTAAGCCCGTTGACCACAACCATGTTTGTTGAAGCTTCTGGAAGTTTGATCGGCGCCACCCTGTCACTGTAAGAGCAGGAGACCATGGCACTGGCTAAGAGCAACAGCAACAGGCTGAGCCCTGTTTTTATTTTTATTCGATTAACATAGATCATAAATCCAACCTCTTAGCTGTTTTTCAGAAAGATGTTCAGCCAGCTCTATTTGTTTTTTATAACAACGAATCGGGTATGGTCGTCCCTCTTGGTGAGCAAGAGGATATTGTTATCCGGTTTTATTTTACTGAGAATATCC